>JAISEA010000122.1 GCA_031264475.1 Treponema sp.
GTCGTATCCAAAATTCTTGAGGAGTTCCGCTGTCCTGCCGGCAAGTCCATTTGTCGAAGTACCATTCAAAACTTCCGCGGTCCACACTCGCCTGTTTGAATTCTCGGTTTGTTGTGTCAGCGTGCCCAAGGTTTGGCGCACAATGTCTTTGATAAGACTACCGTTGTAAGAGGGGAGCAACAGGGGTTGCCCAGAGACCTCACGGGTTACGCCTGTCACGGTCTGAATATTAACCCTGTCTATGTTGATTTTCGCATACTCGTCGAAAAGCCGCACCCTCTCCTTTTCCTTCATATTGACTCTCAGAAAAGACTGATAGAGCTTGGCAACGGCTTTCTGTTTAAGCATCTCGTTTTGCTCCTCTAGTCGCTTGATAAAAGCGTAGAAGAAACGCTGTCGACGTAGTTTCATGGAATACTCATCTTCGTCCTCAAGTTCATAGGTGATGTAAGACACAGCCTTGTCCCCGTCCAGCGTAGACACGCCTGACGAAAAAAGCACCGGTGGGTCGTTGTCGAATAACGCAACCGATATGGGGATGAATAGTTCCACGCCTTCGATTAAATCAATAGTCTTTGCTAGTCTGCCGAGGTCAAAGACTACGGAGAATTGGATTTCAATCCCCAAAAGAGAAGCGACTTCATTTTGATATGTGGTTATCTTCTGTGGTTGATAAACCATATCTATGCGGTCCACGCGGTTGATGTCTTTTAAGATAAGTCCTGTCTCTCCCGGTATATCAAAGATGGCGGCTCTCTCGGTAGCCGGGTAGTATATCAGCACGAATGAGCAAAGGGGTTTGCCTGTTTCTTCTTCAATAACGAAGAGCGTGTTAATTACTTTATCCAAGGAGATAGCTTCCTCGATGGAATCGTATCTTACCATCAGTATCGCGGCGGTACTGGCTCCACCAGCAAGCAATATGATGAATATCAGAAAAATGAGACTAGCGTCTTTCTTCTTTAAATCGTTTCTCATCGTTTCCTCATATATTTCGTATGCGCTTATTCTACATTGAGCTTGAATTCCGTTCTCTGGAAATTCTCGTTTATGTCCTGCGCGATGATTTCAAGGGAGGCTTGCCCGCGGGTGAAAGACGCCGTGCCTATCTCAAAATAGGGGGCTTCCGCGTAAGCTGTTCGCACCGATATTGGATTGTTTCGGTAAATGAGGAGAACCCCGTTCCGCGAGAAGAATGTCTCAAATGTAACCGCGCCTACTTCTAAACCGTTTAGCGAACAAACAAGCTTGAATGGGGCAAGCGTGTTTTCGCTGGCGTCGACTCCATCAAAAGCCGCGACAAATACCGTATACGTCCCCTGTTTTATGGTCTTTGTCGTACTCCTGTCCTCTCGTGTAAAGTCAATCACGGTCCCAGCCGAATTCTTCAGCATGACAGCCTGAATTACGGGGGGCTTCGTGTCTTGAATGAACTGTATAATCATTGCGGGGTTCATGTAACGGCGTTCTTTTCGGTCAAAGAGTGAGAAATAAAAACCGCTTCGGTTTGCCCACCCAGAAACCCCCGTATTGCCGATGACCATGCCTTTCTCAATGGTTACCGGCAGAGTCAAACCTTTTTCTGTTTCGAGTCTGCTGTATATACTTACAAGTCCATCTCCGTGATCTAGGGCAACCCAGGCGCCCAAGGGAGACGGCAGGCGGTCGGCGTTGTTCACGTCTCTGGTGAAGAGTAACTCTCCTGTTTCCGCGGCTCGCACAACTCCCTGTCCCGCCCACGAGGTTCCCATCACCGGATTCCCTTGGTCGTTTGCGCCGAAATTACTCTCCATCCGCGCTTCTTCAGACGGCCAATCCATGCCCCACAACGGCGCGGTAAACGACAAAGCGAGAGTCGACAAAAGCGTCGCTCCAATGTATTTCATATAATTTTTCACTTGACCTCTCCGTCATTCAAGTATCCCCAATAACACCGAATTTGTCAAGGACACCCTTCGGGTGTTAGACGACTTCACACGGGTTGTTGTCCGAAAGGTGGCGCCGCTGTCCCCGTCTTGACGGTTGCGCTTGTAAACAAGCGGAACCTACTCGTTATCTGACCCCCGCCACGCGTCTCGTCTCTGCTAACTGCTCTCTACTCATTGCTACCTACTAACTGCTAACTAACCACTACTCACTAATCACTTTCATAGTAGGGGGGGGGCGCGGTTTTCCGAAACGGAGGATGGCACACAGGCGTCCTTGTGGTGCGCCCCCCTGTCTCCAGACCGCCTTCGGCGGTCTTCCGCCTCCCCCCCCCCACCCACGCCTCTGTCACCCACAAAAAAGGAGGCGGAGGCGCTTATGCGCCTCCGCCTCCTTTCGGATACCGTGAAGGCAAGTTGGTCATGGGGAAGGGGCTTGTCCTACTGTCAGCGGGAACTCGTAAGTTATCGTACGCGGCTCTTGCAACAACATCTTTCCATTAGTATAGCGCGTTACCACCTTGAGCCTCCACACGCCGTCCGCCAACGCGGGCACGCGGAAGATGAGCTTCTTGGGGTTGTTCTCTGTGAACTTGTGTGTAACCTGCGTCTCCGCTCCGCTCTCGTCCACGAAAAACACGCCCATACCCGCCTCGTCTTCGGGCGCTATCCTTATCTTGTCGCCCGTCACAATCACGTCCTCGTCAGGCGTTATGGTTCCGTCCGTCTTGTCGGTGCTTACGTCGGTTATACGTCCGATGAACGCGCCTGAGTCCTTCTCGCCCAAAACCTCGACGCCGATAGTCTCCAGAACCGCCCGCATCTCCGCGCTCGGAGTCGCGTCCAGCCCTATCTTGTGCACAGTCGGGTCAAACACGTGAGACACGCCGATCCAAGCGCCAGAGACTCGCGGCGCTATGCGGAGGCATCCGTCCTGCACCGCGGTTCCCTGGGCGAGCGCGTCACGCACTATCCCGTCTCGCTCATGCAAGATGCCCAAGATGGTCTCGTAGCGCAGTTCCGAGCGTCCGGCGACGATGCGCCGCGCTAGGTCTTCATTCTTCAGGGTCTTTCCCATCGTGGAGACTTCCGCATTAAAGTCATTCTCTACGTCTTTAGTGAGTTGGTTCGGTCTGAGCCAAATCTTCCAGAATGTTTCTTTTGCCATAAAAACTCCTTACACCCAAAGGGTGTTTAAATATTATACTTCTTAATGGGCGGCGTTTGAAAGGGGGTACCGCTGACCTCGACAAGACGGTTACGCTTGCGCGCAAGCGGGTCCCTACTCGTTGTCTGACACACCGCCCCCCCCCCCATTTTACTCTTTACTCTCTGCTACCTGCTACCTGCCCCGACTTGATGGCTAATGCTTGCAAGCGATCCCTGCAAGCATTAGCAAGCGATCCCTGCAAGCATTAGCAGGCGACCCCTGCAAGCATTAGCAAGCGACCCCTGCAAGCATTAGCAGGCGGCGCTATTGCGCCGCGTCCGTGATGATCACGGCTTTGTGATTAAAGCCGTAGGCGTCGGTATTACCGTCCTTCGGGGTTTCCGCATCCACGCCCCAAGCGGATGTGTACGCGGAGACCGCGCCTGTCGGGACTTTGACGGTTATCGCGCCAGCGCCTGTACTATAGAAGACACCGAAATACACCTCTTTTATAGAGGGCGGCGTTGCGGGTAGGATCGCCTCGGTAAGGCTCGCGCAACCGCAGAACGCCCTCACGCCGACTGTCGCCACTGACGATAGGTTCACTGTCCTAAGGCTCTCGCAACCGTAAAACGCGCTATCGCTGACGGACGTTGCCAAGGGCAGACTCGCCGATATAAGCCCCGCACAGTTTACAAACGCATAGGCGCGGACTGTTACGACCGCAGGGAGGTTCATCTCGGTGAGGCTGGCGCAATCGCGGAACGCCGATTCACCGATGACTGACGCCAACGGCAGGTTCACCGCTATAAGGTTCGCGCAATCACGAAACGTATAGTCGCCAATAGTTGCCGTTGCGGGGAAGTTCGCCTCGGTAAGGCTGGCGCATTGGTCAAACGCATAGTCGCCAATGGTTGTCGCTGACGATAGGTTCACGCACGTAAGGTTCGTGCAAAAGGAGAACGCATAGGCGCCGACGGTCGTCGCCACAGGGAGGTCCATCTCCGTAAGGCTCGTGCAGGAGAACGCCGCTTCACCAATGGTCGCGGCTAAGGGGAGGCTCGCGGTCCTCAGGTTCTTGCACTTGTCAAACGCATAGCCGTCAATGACTGACGCCAACGGCAGGGTTACTTCTGTAAGGTTGGCGCAACCGCAAAATGTATAGGCGCTAATGGTCTCAATGCCCGCGCCGCTTAGGGACTCAAGGCTGGTAAATGCTTTGAACGGGGGATCAGTCCACATCCCCGCTTTTACGCTTTTCGCCGTGTTGGGTAGTACTAACGTAGTTATCTTGTCCACGCCTGCGATCTTGGGTGTGCCGATTGCGCCGTCTTCTTCGGTCGCGCCGATTCTGGGGTCAAACTCGGTTCCTGTCATCGTGCACGCGGATAAGTCTAGCGCGACGTACTTGTCAGCCGCGGCGACTGCGGTGAGCACGGTCTCCCAGCCGCCGTCTGCAAGGTCCATGTTTAGTGTCAATGGTATTGAATTAGACGGGGCGTCCCCTCCGGTGGGTGTGTTTGCTAGGTTCTCAAGTCCAACGAGCTGGTCGTTGTTATTCACTGTCCCTCCTGCAACGGAATCATGTTTCATTCTTTACCTCCTTCCTTTAATTTATGTTTCCGCTATTGTACGGCGGGGCATAATTCCGCTTATTTCGCGGGTTTAAAGAATGATATATTTGCTTGAATACTATATATAATAATTGTACAGCGGGGGGGGGGGTAACCCTGTAAAGAAACGGATGGGCGGCTTTTTTATAGGGGGTTATTTTGCGGTTCAGACTCATGGGATTTATTATAGCAGACGAGGCGTTTGTATGCAAGCACCCTTCGGCAGGCATAGCCTGTTTAAATACTTCACAATGGTTATTGTACGAAAGGGTGTGCCGCTTCCACTGACTTGACGGTTACGCTTGCCTTGCAAGCGGAACCTACGCGCGGTGTTTGCACGCGAATGGTGTTGTCCGAAAAGGGGACCCGCTGTCCCCGCACCCTTCGGGTGTTAGACGACTTCACACGGGGTGTTGTCCGAAAGGGTGCGCCGCTGTCCCCGTCTTGACGGTTACGCTTGCCTTGCAAGCGGAACCTACGCGCGGTGTTTGACACCCGGCTAACTAACCACTACTCACTGCTAACTTTCAGGAGGGGGTCGCGTCTTTCCCTAAACGGAGGATGGCACACCGTCGCCCTTGTGGTGCGCCCCCCTGTCTCCGGTTCCCCAGAGCGGTCTTCCGCCACCCCCAAAGCGGTAACGCCTCGGCTAGACTCTTTCTCGGTGAAATGCTACGGTACGCTTATGATAAATGATAAAGATAATTCTGCTATAACACGGTGTCCGTGGAGTCTTAGCGATCCTATTGAAGTGAAATACCATGACGAGGAATGGGGCGCGCCTGTCAGGGATAGTCGGAAGCTTTTTGAGAGTCTGGTTCTGGACGGCGCTCAAGCTGGGCTTTCATGGATTACCATATTGAAACGCCGTGAGGGATACCGCGCGGCGTTTGACGGCTTTGACCCAGAAAAGATCGCCGCGTATGGGGAACAGGATGTAGAGCGGCTCATGGCTGACACCCGTATCATCAGAAATAGGCGGAAAATCCTTTCAGCTATAGAGAACGCCCGCGCCTATTGCGCCATGCCTGTTCCCTTGTCTGAATGGCTCTGGGGCTTTGTGGATAACACCCCGATTGTAAACCACTTCAAAACACTGCAAGAAATCCCCGCGATCACGGAACTCTCTGAGAGAATCTCACGGGAACTTAAACGAATGGGCTTTTCTTTCGTTGGTCCGACCATCGTTTATGCCTTTATGCAGGCTGTCGGCATGGTGAACGACCATCTTATAGACTGCTTTCGGCATGACGACATATAAAGAACCTAACAATGGGAAAAAACGGATATATCTTATTGGATAAGAACGGAGGTGAAACCTCGTTTGAGGCGCTTAACCGCGTGAAAAAGGCGATGGGAACCAAGAAAGTGGGGCATACCGGTACGCTCGACAAGTTTGCGTCTGGGTTGCTGATAGCGCTTGTCGGCAGAGCCGCGAAGCTTGCGCCGTGGTTTTCGGATTGCAATAAGCGGTACGAGGGGATCGTCAAATTCGGAGAGGAAACAGACACGCTTGACCCAGAGGGAACGGT
>JAISEA010000008.1 GCA_031264475.1 Treponema sp.
GGTGGGGTGGAGGGCTGGAACGAGGGGGGCGCACCACAAGGGCATCTGTGTGCCGTCCTCCGTTGTGGAAAAATGCGCCCCCCCTCTTATTCTCCCCCTAGACTTTACCCCATTAACACGCTAGAATAACGCCATGTATGATAAATTGTGGCTCCGCTATGCAGACGGCGACCAAGAAAAAAGCGCGCGGCACGTGATTCTTTCCTGCGGGGAAGACGTCTTAAACTCCGCAATAACAGAATTGAAAACCACCTTTCCCCCAGACGCAATAAAAATTGAACCTATAAACAAGAAAGACGCCCCCAGCGGCGAGGGTTTTTCAATCAAAAATAAAGACGGCGTGTTCACCATAAGCTCTCAAACAGGCGCAGGTGTTCTTTACGGCGTGTTTACCTTGCTCAGACTCCTCAATACCAGAAAGGTAGATTTCACTCAATTCAACGACTCGCCAAAGGTTTCATGGCGTATATTGAACCATTGGGACAACCTCAATCGCTCCGTTGAAAGAGGATACGCGGGGAAAAGCCTCTGGAAATGGGACGAACTCCCCAAAATAGAACAACGATACATCGACTACGCGCGTATCGCCGCGTCTGTCGGTATCAACGGCTCGGTTATCAATAACGTCAACGCTAACCCAACGTTTTTGACCCACGAATATCTGGAAAAGATCGCGGCGCTTGCAACCGTGTTCCGCGACTACAACATACGGCTCTTCCTCTCAGTCAATTTCGCCGCGCCTATCACGCTGGGGCATTTGCCTACCGCAGACCCTCTCGACGACGCGGTTCGCTCTTGGTGGAACGAGAAAGCCACAGAAATATACACGCTCATTCCTGACTTCGGCGGCTTTATCGTTAAGGCAGATTCAGAGGGACAGCCCGGACCCTATACCTACGGACGCACCCACGCGGACGGGGTCAATACGCTGGCTGACTCCCTGTCCCCCCACGGAGGCATAGTAATCTGGCGGGCTTTCGTCTACGGGTTCGGCGAAACCGACCGCGCAAAAAAAGCCTACGCAGACTTCAAACCCTTAGACGGTCAATTCAAAGGTAATTCCGCCATCCAAGTGAAAAACGGACCCATAGACTTCCAACCCCGCGAGCCTGTTCACCCACTCTTCGGCGCGATGAAAGATACTTCCTTGTTTATGGAATTCCAAATCACCCAAGAGTACCTGGGACAGGGTAACCATATCGTGTTTCTAGCGCCCATGTGGAAGGAAATCCTGCAATTCGGCGTGAGCCTCCCCGAAGAAGGCTCCGCAGATCAACCCCTCGACTCCGTAGGAAAAGTCCTTGGAGAGAAAAAACTATCAGGCATCGCGGGCGTTTCTAATATCGGCGATAACGAAGATTGGTGCGGAAGCCTGTTCCATAGCGCCAACCTATTTGCCTTCGGCAGATTAAGCTGGGATTGGACTCTTAACAGCGCGGATATTGCAAGAGAATGGAGCCTCTTAACCTGGGGAAAGGACCCTGTTGTTACCGACGCGGTCGTCAAAATCCTTACTCATTCATGGGACGCATGCGTAGATTACATGACCCCGCTCGGACTAAACCATATCATGCGCTACGAACACCACTACGGACCGGATCCGGGGTGTGACCAAGGCTTGCGCGAGGACTGGAAGCCGCCCTATTACCACCGCGCGGACGCAAACGGACTCGGCTTCGACCGCACACGGACAGGATCAGGCGCGGTAGATCAATACGCCCCGCCCCTCGCAGACCTATTTAACAACCTAAAAACGTGCCCCGAAAAGTACCTGCTTTGGTTTCACCACGTCCCTTGGGATTATGTATTGAATTCAGGACGGACTCTCAAGGACGAGCTTGCATTCCGCTACCACCGCGGAGTCCAAGAGGCGGAACAACTACGCGCATGGTGGAAACAGCTTGAAGGGAGAGTAGCGCCGAAGCCTTACAAGGCGGTCTTGGCTAAACTCGACGTTCAAGTCGCGGACGCGCATGAATGGGAAACAGTATGCGTCAGGTATTTCCTGAGCTTTACTGAATGAACGTCTATTCTCTCCCATCAAAGATTTCCGCGCTTCTCTTTGATATGGACGGCACGCTCTATACAAACCCCCTCTACGCGCAAAGCCAAATCGATCTGCCTATCAAGAAGCTCGCCGCCTTACAGGGGAAGAGTTTTACGCGCCTGCAAGCCGAAATAGCCGAATTCCGCGCCGAATTCGCGCGGACACACAACGGACGGACCACGAGTCTTGGCAATGTGTTTTTGGCTTTCGGCGTAAGTATAGAGGAAAGCGTCCGCTGGCGGGAGGAACTTTATGAGCCTGAGAAGAGTCTGCGCCCTGATCCCCGTCTAAGAGAAGCCCTCGGACAACTGTCGGCTGTGCACAAACTAGCGCTTGTTACTAATAACCCCACGCTTGTAGCGCAAAAGACGCTCACCGCTCTGGGCATTGATCGCTGTACCTTTTCCGTTATCGTGGGTCTCGATACCTGCAAAGTCTCTAAACCTAACCCCGCGCCTTTTCTCAAAGCTTCGGAACTGATCGGGGTTCCTTGTTCCGAATGTGTATCCATAGGAGATCGCTTTGACGTTGATATAGAAATCCCCCTGTCTCTTGGTATGGGCGGGATTCTGGTCAATGGTGTTGAAGACGTGTACCCGCTCGCTGGTTTTGCAAGGCTTGTTTCAAAACGCTGAATTTGCTATGCTGTTCTCATGGAAATAACTAACTTACACCCGCTTGAGGTGAAAATCTTACTCTCTTATAAAAAAGACGACGTGCTTTCAATAGAAAGAATTGAAAAAGAGCTGAATTTCAAAGCAGGTAACGGCAATCAAGCTCTGTCATGGCTTTTGGGAAAAGGCTTGGTCAAGGAGACTCGTAGAGAAAAAGCGGCTTTCTTTGAATTGACTGAACTCGGTAAGCAATGGAAAGAACAAGGCTCTCCTGAAGAGCGTCTTGTCGAACTTGTCAGAATAAAGCCCATGAAGCTAACGTCCGCGGCTGAAACCTTGAAGATCAGCAATAAGGATGTAGGAAGCGCGTTTGGGAATCTCTCTAAACTCGGCGCGCTTGTTATGAATGTTGAAAAAGAGGTTGCTCCGACCGGGCAAGTCGTGAACGGCAGACCTGCGCCGGATACGCCTGCGGGTAAGTACCTCGCACTTATACGGGGTTTGCTTAACAAGGGAGCGGAAGGTGTTATTGGGCGGGAGAGTCTTTCCGATGAGGAAAAGGCGGGTATTGCGGGTATTGCTAAAAAGCGCGGCGCGGCGGACGCGCCTTTCCGTGAATTCGACCGTGAGACGGTGTTTTTCACCTTTACGGATGAGTGGGAAGCGGTGGTTTCCGCTTTGCGAAGGGGGGGAATTACAGGCGAAGAGATCGGGGCGCTTACGTCTGAAATGCTGGGGACCGGCGCATGGAAGGGGAAAACCTTCCGCGCCTATAATGTCAATGTGCCGCCTACTCGTTTGATTCCGGGCAGAACCAACCCTTATGTCAAGTTTTTGGAAGATGTAAAGGATAAGCTTGTATCGCTTGGTTTTGAAGAGTTTGACGGTCCGCTTGTTGAAACCGAGTTCTGGAACTCAGACGCGCTTTTTATGCCGCAGTTCCATGCGGCGCGGGATATTCATGATGTCTACCGCATTGCCGAACCGCAGTTCGCCAAGTCTATTGCGGAGCCTTGGTTGTCAAATGTTGCTGACGCGCATGAAAACGGCGGCAAGACAGGCTCTCGTGGGTGGAATTATCATTTTGACCGTGATTTCACCAGACGTCTAATCTTGCGTTCTCAAGGCACGGTTATGTCTGCTAAAACGTTGCCTCACGCGAAGGTTCCGGGTAAGTACTTTGGTATGCTTCGTTGTTTCCGTTACGACAGGGTGGATGCGACTCATTTGTCCGACTTTTACCAAACTGAAGGGATTGTTTTGGGTGAAGAGGTGAATCTCCGCACGCTTTTGGGGTTTCTTGAAATGTTTGCGGTCGAGGTGGCTGGTGCGAAGGAAGTAAAATATGTGCCGGGTTACTTTCCTTTCACGGAGCCGTCTATTGAAGTCCATATCAAACATCCGGTTCTGGGGTGGTTTGAGTTAGGCGGCTCTGGTATATTCCGTCCTGAGGTAACGGCTTCGCTTGGAATGAATACGCCTGTAGCCGCGTGGGGTATTGGCATTGACCGCATGGCGCTTATGGCGCTGGGGCTTAATGATTTGCGCGAACT
>JAISEA010000013.1 GCA_031264475.1 Treponema sp.
TACTTTTAAGATTATGGTTGTTTTCCGATATAGGCGAGGATACCACCGTCAACGTAAAGAATATGTCCATTCACGAAGTCGGACGCTGAAGACGCTAAGAAAACCGCGGGACCTTTGAGATCGTTTGTGGTTCCCCAGCGGGCGGCGGGGGTTTTTGCGATAATGAATTGGTCGAAAGGATGGCGGCTACCGTCCGCCTGCCTTTCGCGCAAGGGCGCGGTCTGGGGGGTTTCAATATAACCAGGTCCTATACCGTTGCATTGGATGTTGTATGCGCCGTATTCGCTGGCGATGTTACGGGTGAGCATTTTTAAGCCGCCTTTCGCCGCGGCGTAGGCGCTGACCGTTTCCCGCCCAAGTTCGCTCATCATACTGCATATGTTGATGATCTTGCCGCCGCCTTTCTTTATCATCCCCGGAATAACGGCTTTGGCTACGATGAATGGCGCGTTGAGATCGACGTCTACGACCTTTCGGAAGTCCTCCGCGGACATTTCCGTCATGGGAATACGCTTGATGATGCCCGCGTTGTTGACGAGCACGTCCACTATGCCGACTTCCCGTTCTATCTTGGCGACAGTTTCTTTCACTGCGCTTTCATCGGTAACATCGCAGACATAGCCGTGCGCAGGCACGCCGCTCTCTTTGTACGCCGCAAGCCCTTTGTCAACGTGCGCCTGCCCAATATCGTTGAATACGATGTTCGCACCCGCTTCGGCTAACGCGCTTGCGATGGCGAATCCAATGCCGTAGGATGCTCCCGTAACCCAAGCGGTCTTTCCTTGCAAAGAAAATTGATCGTTCATGTATTATCTCCTTTATCGCAAATCTGTTGTTTGAACGTTGTCCATGTCGTCAAAGTCTTGATTTTCGCCAGCCATCGCCCAGATGAAGGTGTAGGACGACGTGCCGACTCCCGAATGGATCGACCAAGACGGCGAGATCACCGCTTGCTCGTTGGAGAGAACGATGTGACGGGTCTCCTGCGGCGCACCGTGCAGGTGAAACACCGCCGCATCTGGCTTCATGTCAAAATACATATAGACTTCCATTCTGCGCTCATGGGTGTGGCAGGGCATGGTGTTCCAAACCGAGCCATCCTCCAAAACGGTCATGCCCATCACGAGTTGACAGCTTGCGCATACCGCGGGGTGAACGTATTGGTAAATGGTTCTGACGTTTACCGTTGACATGCCGCCTAGCTTGCGAGGATTGGCTTTTTCGATAGGGATGAAGACCGTCGGGTAGGCTTTGTGCGCGGGACTGCTGGCAAGGTAGAACTTGGGGTTTTTGACGGCTTCAAAAACAACGTCTCTCACGCCCCTTCCTATATAGAGACCGTCCCCTTTCTTCATGGGATAAACGGTTCCGTCCACGTGCACCAAGCCTTCTCCGTCAACGCAGATGACGCCGAGTTCACGGCGCTCAAGGAAGGTCTCGGACGCGAATTCCTTCCCGCCTTCAAGCCGAAGTTTCTTTTCAACGGGCGTTACCCCGCCAAAAACCACGCGGTCAACATGAGTGTAACAGAGGTTGATTTCATCTTTGACGAACACTTCTTCAAAAAGAAAACGTTCCCGCAATTTTTTGGTATCATAGCGCCGAACTTCTTCCGGATGTTCCGCATACCTGATGTCGAGTTTCATGCTTTCTTTACTCCTTGGATAATATTAAACTTAAAACAGAAGGGTAAATTCGGGGAAATTATTGTATTTTTCTGTTTTTTTAAAAGACTTATACTGTGATTTATGATTGAAAGTGAAGGTGATAGGGGCTATGGGCGATACAAGAATCGAACTTGTGACCTCCAGTGTGTCATACTGGCGCTCTAACCAACTGAGCTAACCGCCCGTAACTCTAACAATACTTCTGATATATTTATATTGTTAGAGTATTATAAAAACAAAAACTTGTCAATACCGTTTGATGTCGTTTACGCGCGTTCACGAATAACAACATTGATTTCTATCTTATTGTTATTGCCCTGCGCACCTAACTCCATAGGGACAATAAGAGCTTCCACATTAAGATTATTTGAGACTTCCATGTTCTCACCCGTAAAGAGAGCGGGAGGGGTTAAGTCAAACTTGAACCCCAGATCATGAAGTTTAGTAACTGCCTGTGCTGTTATCATATTCGCAAGCTCGGTAATAGTAGCTTTAACCATTTCATCAATGGTGGCAAATTCTTCTCCATTCATACTTCCCGCTACAAATAACGCCGTTGACTTGCTCATATCAAAGAGAACACGTCCTTCCACATCGCCGGCAAGACCTACCAATGCCGCAACGCCCATAATCGACATGTTTGAAGACTTTAAATAAAGATCTCCACGTCTAACGGTGATTTCCGGTCCACCCATCATGTTGAGGACCTCTTTTAAAACATTAAACGCCGCTTCGACAAAAGGGTTAATATACTCGACTCTCATAAATGCTCCTTCAAAATTATTGTATTTATCAATCTAATCTTTTATTCATTTCGCATAAATGCGGAGACGGGTGCCGTACCAATAGACCGCCAATCGCCATTCAACGCCTCATTCTGCCCTATAATAATGATTCCCGTCTTCTTAAGTTTTTCCTTGAAAACATCAATCAATTTTTCCTGGTCTTGAGTATTTACAAAAGACAACAGATCGCGCATAAGAATAATATCCAAATTCGGCACCGTAGCTTCATTTAAAACATCGTGGTACTCAAAAACAATAGAGTCTTTAATAACCGTATTGAACGAATGACCATTCCGTCCACTGACCATGAAAGACCGACAATATTCAGGTAATTCTTCCAAATCAAACGTCATATTTGGCGCGTTTGATATGGACATGATGTCATTATCGCTTGCCCAAATCTTGATGCGGGCACTCGGATAGCGCAATTTAAGTATACACGCAAACGAGAAAGATTCATAGCCCTTTCCGCAACCCGGATTCCACACCTGAATACTGTTCGACGGCATATCGGGCAGAAAGTTCTTTACCATATTTGCGTATTCATCATCCCAGAAAACACCGTCGCATAACGAATAAAAACTGGCAAGGAATTCATCAGCATCGTTTGCGTTCTTGAGTTGTAAATCCGAAGCCGATCTCGTCACTGACCAGTCAATGAAACGCTGATGAACCCATACGTCGTTTATGGGACCAGCTTGGAAACGCTTGAGCGCCAAGAGCGACTCTTTTATAAACCCAATAGCCGTATCCGCTACAACCGCTTTCTGTTCTGTGGTCTGCATCGAACTCGGAAGTGGTACAAAATTATCAACAGTATTCTCTTGAATCGGTATTCTTGTCTTATTCTTATCATCTTCATTCTGTGAAAAAATACGCACAACGTCAAGTATGACGTAGAGATCTCCCTCTTTTTCCACAACACCGCTTATGTACTTGATATTGATATCCCCGAAAATCGGGTGAGGCGGTTGAACGGTCGATGAGTTAATACCCACCACTTTGTCGATTTTGTCAACAACAGTCCCATAAACCCGCTCGTCAATACGGAGGATAAGCATATTCTCAAGTCCATCCACCTTCTTCTCTTGAGGAAGATGAAAAAACAAGCGCAGATCAATGACAGGGATGATATCCCCACGGAGGTTGTAAACACCCCGTATAAAGGAAGCGGCGTTCGGTACATACGTGAATTTATCAGCTTTGGCTATCTCTTTGACGTTCATAATGTCAACGCCATAATCTTTTCCACCGAGTGAAAAGGTAATAATTTTGAAGTCAACAGACTCAACCCGCTCTTTCTGTACTTGCAAATCCATATTTACTTTTGCCAAGTTTATTTCTGCCATATTTTCCTCTATCCATTAATTACCGTATTGAAGCTTCGCGGAGTTGTCGCTGTTCCATTTCCTTACGCAAACCTAGTTCTAAAAGCTGACTCACATCAATGATAAGGGACACGGACCCATCTCCTAATATAGAAGCGCCCGCGATGCCCGGCGAATTGGTAAATTGATCGCGCAAAGGTTTGATAACTACATCCTCCTCGCCAATCAGACTATCAACCATAAAGCCCATCTTCTTTTCCGCGGTTCCAACGATGACGATAAAATTGTATTCTTGTTTCTCTTCAGTTTTTATACCGAAAAGACGGTTGAGTCGTAGCAACGAGACTACATCATTTCGTATATTGAACACCTCATAGTTATCAATCATCTTTATATCTTCAGGTTTGATACGTAGACTCTCAATAACGCTCGTGATAGGTATAGAGTAGATTTCTGTTCCCACACGCACGAGGAGACCCTGGATGATAGCCAGTGTGAGAGGCAATTTAATGGTGAAGGTCGTACCTTTGCCCCGCTCGGAACTGACCGTTACGGTGCCATTGAGCTTTTCGATTGAACGCCTCACCACATCCAAACCAACACCTCGCCCTGATATGGAGGTAACGGTTTTTGCTGTTGAGAAACCCGGCTCGAAAATGAAGTTAAAGGCTTCCACATCCGTCAGAACCTTGTTCGGATTGACAAGTCCTTTTTCAACGGCTTTTACTTTGACGGACTCGACATCGATACCCTTACCATCATCGCCTATTTCAATGACAATCATGTTACCCTCATTGGTGGCTTTGAGGAGTACCATGCCTTCTTCGGGTTTGCCTGCGGCTCTACGTTCCTCCGCAGATTCGATACCGTGATCAACCGAGTTACGCACCGAGTGCATAATGGGATCAAGCAGGTCTTCGACAACAGATTTATCAAGCTCAGTTTCCTCGCCTTCAATGACCAGGTTGATTTTCTTATTCAGCGACTTGGATAAGTCCCGAACAAGACGGGGAAATCGGTTGAAAATCTGGCTAATCGGCACCATACGAATACGCATGACGCCTTCCTGAAGCTCGCCGGTAATGCGCCCCAAATTTTGTGATGTTGCGCGGAACTTACTTACGTTATTCTTTACCGCCGCTTCGAAGCTATCAAACAACGAGAGGATGTCTCCGTATTCTTCACCCATCTCCTTGCGTATATCTTTGATTGACCTACCGCTCTGTATACTATCTAGGTAATTGGGCAAACTGTCAAACAGGTTTTTGATCTTTTCACGATAAGTAACCTCAAGTGAATGGAGGTTTGTAAGAAGGTCGTTGAATTGATTGTTTATCTGATTGAATGTGGCTTTTGTGATGACGGTTTCAGATACGAGATTCAACAGGTCGTCTATGCGCTTAGAATCTACGCGCAAGATGGCGCCTGCTTCCTTGCCAGCTTTCTTCGCATCCGAACCGGCAGTCGCCGCCGTAGCGGGCATGGGAGGCGATGCTGGCGGGTTCATAGGTGGCGATTCTGACTCCGCAATAGACTGAACTGATACGGGTTTAACGGTGGGAATCGGTGCTTGAGATGCGATGCTTCCTGCGGTCTTTAGGTCGTTTATATTGACAATATCCGCGTCCAGACTGACGTCTGGCAGAACGACATGGTATTTCAATATTGCCGGTTCCACAATACTTGCTACATAGTAATCAACCATTGGGAAGAAATTATCTTCATAGAGCTGTTCGAAATCAGGAACAGTCTTGAGAATAGTGCCGTAGCTCTTGAGAACCGCGTAGATTTGAATACCGCCAACAGTATTCATCACACTATTCTTGTCGAATTTCACCGTGATACAGTAGATTGGCACACCACCGTCAACAGCTTCTTTTAGTTCTAAAATGTCTCTTTCGGAAAGAGAAGAAACCTGCCCACTTACGATAGACTGTGTAACGACCCGAGTCGGCACAACCGTGGCGATAGATTGCGGCTGTACTATTATATTTTTCTTGCTTTTGGCGCTGTCTGGCAGAAGAGCAGACAAACGTTCCTCTATTTTGGAAGTATTTTCCTTATATACTGCACCGTTCATACGCTGTTCAAGCATCGCCTTAATAACGTCAATGGCGGCAAGTAATGTATCAACCACATCTTCATTCACGGAAAGCTGGTCAGAACGGATGGCGTCAAGCACATCTTCAACCATATGAGTGAAGTGGGATAACTCCATCATCTCTACAGTCGCGGACCCGCCCTTCAATGTATGCGCCGCCCTGAATATCTCGTCAACAGCGTCTTTATTTCCACCTTCATTCTCAAGAACTAGAATATTTTGTTCCAGTGTGTCAACCTGCATCTGGGCTTCGCTAAAGAAATCTTTCAGAAGTTCTTCATTATTGGGATCAAGGTAATCACTCATATTTATATAATATACATAATTCGTTTAACGTCAAGTGGGTAACGTGAAAAAAATGATAAAATATCAAAAATTTAGATAAGAGTTGTTTTCCTATCCAAAAGACGCTAATAGCTCCACTTGAACCCGATAGACGGCATTGGGATTGGCAGTTGATAAGTCGCCGTGTTACTACCTTCATCTTCTTTGCCTGTGTATTGATTAAACGAGGTATTTCGGACTTTGGTTTCGAGAAAAGACAGGGCGTTTTCAACCGCAAAGTAGAATTCCATACGCCCACGCCCCGCGGAATTGAAAAAGAGCCAAGAGAATTTAACATCAAGCGTCAAAGCAAAACCATCCCGTTCCGTATCTGAATAGACTGAATCGCGACGGTATTTCTGGATGGTTTGGACGTAATCACCGTCTTTGTCAACAACCCAAACAGGATAGGTTTCGATGTCGCCCATGACCACGGACTTAGGCGCACCAGAGGCAAAGCCTAGACGGGTTGCGATATTAAAAATCGGCGTTGGCTTGATGTTTAACACAAGGTTCAAGTTGTGGAATCGGTGAAAACGCGGGTAATACCAATCTGATTGGTAACTGTCTGTATACGCTGGGTTGCGGTATTGGGCGATATTGAACGAGTAGGCAAGCCACCCATCCCAGAACCGCCCGCTTGCCCGCTGAAGCATCAAGTCAAAGCCAAAAATGCGCCCTTCCCCATCAAAGTGCCGTTCTATCGTGATATTCTGTTCGGCTACATTACTCTGCGTCGTCGAGTAGGCGCGGTCAAAGACAGACTTATAGTAACCCTCGATATTCACGCTATAGCCATTGGAAATATTGAACTTTAACCCCATGACTGAGGTCCATGAGCGGTTCTGTTTGATTTCATCGATGCCGTCTGACGATTGGATACTTGAAATATTGTCCGTCATAGACGAGAAAAGCCCTGTAGCGAAGACAGCGGTTATTGAGTCGAAAACGCCTTTGTTCTTCAAGAATGTCCAGTCGGTATTAAGACGCGGGTTGAACGCGGGCTTGGTTTGCAGGGTAAAATCCTTGCCAAAGAGCGCCAAGTGATCCGCGCGCAAGCCAAGTTCTACCCCCAAGTTATTAGAAGGGCTTGCCCATTCAAGCAGAGTATAAGCCGAAGATGTAAGCGTCTGATTCACGAGGGAATTGCTGTAATCCGCAGGAAAACTGATGTACCACCCAGACCATTCAGGTGTTTCTTCCAGCGGATGCTTCTTCTCGAATGCGCCTTGGTCGTTTTCCTCAATCGTTTCCTTCATATAAAGCCCTTGAACGCCCGCTGAAAACAAGAAGCCTTTGCCCAACTCCCAATCGTAATCCGTACGCGCCTGCCAGTTTTCAGTAGTGTCAGTCATATTGGCGAACATCGTTTGGTTGAACGTGTAAGAAGGCGCAGTAACGCCGTATTTTTGTTTAAAGTCATCCGAAAACGGCACGGTCAGAGCGTATTCAATATATCCGTCAAGGTTTGTCTGTAGAAATCCACCGCCAAGCGTTACCTTCGCCACCATAGACGGCTTGGGCGTCCACGTCAAGCCTGTTATCAGAAAGCCCTGCAAGTTGCCCCAATCAAAGTTGAAGTCTGTACGGTTCGGTAAGCCGTCTTCTGTTATGCCGTCGTTCTCGTAAAACGCGCCAGCGCCGTCTCCACCGATGAAACCATTCACGGTCCCCCCGAAGTTCAGGGTAAATTGATAATCAGCCGAGAATGAGGCGCTTCGGATATAAGGAGCGGTCTTTATGTAGTTTACCTCGTCAATGAAGAGTTTCGCGATCTCCACAAACGGGTCCCAATAGGTTACCTTGCCCATGAGCATGATTCCGCCTTTTCCCGCAAGCGGATAGGACACGTTGAGATTTGCCGCGCTTGAAGAAAGTCCGAGTTCCAATTCCACATCCGAGGAATCAGGCTTACGAGAAACGATTTCGAGCAAGCCTGAGATGGTGTGTCCATAACGGACGGAGAACACGCCGTGGGACAATTCAGCGCTCTGCACCATGCGTGGGTCAAAGATAGAGGCGCCGCCGCCCCAATAGTAGGGGTTGGAAATGTAGAAACCATCGAAGACCGCTATGAGGTCGCCGGGGTCGCCGCCGCGGATAGACGGACGGGCGTTGAACATCCCGGTGTAACCCACGCCGGGTAGGAGCTTGATCGAGGTCATCACATCTTCAATGATGCCGATTTCCGCTGTTCTGGCGAGGTCTTTACCAGAAACGCTCACGCTTCTTCCTGTCTTGGTTTCGACTACGCCGGGCTGGTTTGCCTCCACGATGATTTCCTCGTTCTCAAGGGCGTCTCCGCCCAAACGTAGTCTTACGGTAAACGTGGACTCGCCGTTCACAGGAACGGTGATCCGAGCATTCTCGTAGCCGGGGTAAGCGACTTGAACCGTTGTCTGTACGCGGTCTGCCACCGTAATACGCGCCCTACCGTCCGCGTCCGTCTCGTATTCCACGGCTTCGACTTTGATGATCGCGCCTTCAAGGGGCATATCCAAGTCAATGTCGTTGACGACTATGGTGATTTCACGGGCAAACAGGGACAAGTTAAAGAGAAGGATTATGGATAAAGAGAGGGCGGATTTTTTCATTTCGGTTTATTGCTTCGCCTTAATATAGATCTGTCGTCCGGATCCGTTTTCTGGTTGTCTTTCTTCTATCTCAAACTGGGGGATGGCGCGGATAAGGTCTCCAAGTTTCTTGTAGCCGTAGTTACGCGGGTCGAATTCGCTGGAACGGTTGTTAATTTTCTGTCCCACGCTTCCGAGGTAGGCCCAACCTGTTTCGTCGGCTATGTCGTCAACCGTGTCGCTCAGTAGGTGCATAAGCTTGGTATCAATGGTGAGGTCTTTGCGGATTCTGATGATCGGCTTATCCTCATCCGCTTCTTGTTGGGGTCCGAGTATTTCTGTAAAGATGAATTTATCGCACACCGCGACAAACGAGCGCGGCGTCTTTTTCTCGCCGAAGCCGTAGACGATCTTGCCGCCCTCGCGGAGTCGCGCCGCGAGTCGCGTGAAGTCTGAATCGCTCGATACGATACAGAATCCGTCTAGCTTTTCGCTGTAGAGCAAATCCATAGCGTCTATTATCATAGCGCTGTCCGTAGAATTCTTGCCCTTTGTATATGAAAACTGTTGAATAGGCTGAATCGCGTATTCGAGCAGTTTATCTTTCCATGAACGGAGCTGCGTGCTCGTCCAATCGCCGTAAATCCGCTTTATGCTGGCGACCCCGTATTTGGCTACTTCGTCTAAAAGTCCGTCTATGTTCACCGATTGCGCGTTATCCGCGTCAATCAAAACGGCAAGTTTAGCTTGTTCTTTCATCAAAGCCTGTTGGCTTGAAAATGGCAGTAAAGGAATTATTTTACCCTCCTAAAAAAT
>JAISEA010000053.1 GCA_031264475.1 Treponema sp.
AAATTCCTAATATTTTCCTTGACAAGGTACCGCATTGGGATTATTATAATGTAAATAAGGAAACGCTAAATGTTAGAAGCAATCAGAAATACATTAAAAAAAGACTTTCCAGCCTTGAATCCTGAATTAGCCATTGACGCGAGGGGTATTCTTACTATCCGCGGGGAGTGCGCCTCATGGGACGAGGCGGTTGCCGTGGGACACTTGGCGGCGCAGTCGTCGGAAGTTAAAAATGTCGTGAACGAACTAGCAGTTAAAGGACAGCCTGATTTTCGCAAGGATTATCGTCCATACCGAGAGATGGGAAACAAGGCTGGGCGCATCGATACTGTCGACGTGCTTATCGTCGGGACAGGTATTTCCGGATGCGCCATCGCACGTGAGCTTTCAAAATACAAACTCCGTATCCTCGCTGTAGACAAAGAAGACGATGTAGCTTGCGGGGCGACAAAGGCGAATAACGGCAATATTCATCCCGGACACGACGTAAAGCCCGGCACGCTCAAGGCGAAGCTTAACCTTCGCGGGAACGAGCTTTATACGCAATGGGCGGACGAATTGGGGTTCGAGCTTCAGCGTTGCGGCGTCATGGGGGCGGTTAGCGACGCGAAACTGCGTCCTCTTCTTGAAAATGCCGCGGAAGGCGCGCGTAAGATGGGCGTTTCCAATCCCCAAACGCTTGACGGCGAACAGGCGAAACAGATCGAACCCGGATTTGCGGAACAGGGGATAGAACCTGCCGCGGCGATATGGTTTCCTTCAATGGGACTCGTAGAACCTTACAAGGTCGCGGTCGCCCTTGCGGAAAATGCGGTCATGAATGGGGTAAGGTTTCTGTTCAACTGCACGGTCGCAGACGTTCTGACAAAGGACGGACGGGTGATCGGCGCGGTTACCAACCTCGGCATCATCGAAACGTCCTATATCATCAACTGCGCTGGAGTTTACGCTGACGAAATCTCCGCTATGGCTGGAGACAAATGCTACACCATCCACCCACGTAAAGGTACTATCGCTATTCTCGATAAGAGCCGCAAGCCTATCTTCCATTCATTGGCAGGAATGTTGGACAGAGGCAAGCCCAAGCCCAAGAAGGACACTGAATCCAAAGGCGGCGGTATGTGCCGCACTCCTGAATGGAATATCTTGATGGGTCCTTCGGCAACGGAAGTTCCGAACAAGGAAGACTTGAGTTCCACGCCAGAAGGATTAGCCTACGCCATGTCTCTGGGAGAAGCTTACGGCATCGGATACGGAGACATTATCCGCTTTTTTACCGGAACCCGCCCCGCGGATTATAAAGAAGACTTTTTTATCGAACTTTCCCCTGTTACCAGAGGATTTATCAACGTAGGGGGTATTCAATCGCCCGGACTTGCGTCCGCGCCCGCAATAGCCGAAATGGTCGAGGGCATCTTTGTTGAAGCCGTAGCCCATGACGGTCCCCCGCTAGAGCGGAATCCTACCTTCAATCCCCTGAGAGAACGAGAGAAGGAATTCCGCCACCTCAGTCATGAGGAACAGGACGAACTTATCCACCGCGAACCAGCTTACGGCAGGATCGTCTGTCGTTGCGAGAGCGTTACCGAAGGGGAGATTCTCGCGGCGATACGATCTCCGTTACCGCCTTCGTCAGTAGACGCGGTAAAACGCAGAACCAGAGCCGGTATGGGGCGTTGTCAAGGGGGCTTTTGTCAACCCCGTGTGCTGGAACTGTTGGCTCGTGAATTGGGGAAGGAATTGACCGATATAACCCTGCGTGGAGAAGGTACCGCTGTACTTGTGGCTGATACCCGTCCAAATCGGGTTGGGAGCGTGTAGACTATGAAACGACTACATACTGATATTGCCGTTATCGGCGCGGGTCCAGCTGGACTCGCGGCTACATTGGAGGCGAAACGACTCGGCGCAGACACGGTAACGCTGTTAGAACGGGACGCTGACCTCGGCGGTATTTTACAACAGTGTATCCATGACGGTTTTGGAATACACCGATTCGGACGGCGACTCTCAGGTACTCAATACGCCCAAATCTTTATCGATCAGATGGAGAAAGCTGATATTGACGTGCTTACCGAAACTATGGTTCTGGAGATTGAACCTAATCGCCGCATCTTCGCCTGTAATAAACAAGACGGGATACTTGATATTGAGTGTGGGGCGATCATTCTCGCTATGGGTTGTCGGGAGCGTACCGCGCCCCAAGTACTGATCTACGGGGATCGCCCTGCCGGGGTGATGAGCGCCGGAGCGGTACAGCGCTACATCAACATGGAAGGGTATTTGCCCGGACGAACCGCGGTGATACTTGGCTCAGGCGACATAGGACTCATCATGGCGCGGCGCATGACACTAGAAGGCATAAACGTTAAAGGCGTGTACGAGGTTATGGAAAGCCCAGGCGGGCTGACCCGAAACATCGTGCAGTGCCTCAATGACTTTAATATCCCGTTACATCTTTCAGAGACGGTGAGTTGGGTTCATGGACGTAATCGCGTGGAGTCAGTTACCACTGTCAAGGTCGGCTCGGATCATAAGCCCATCCCCGGCACGGAAACAGTGGTACCCTGCGACCTCCTCGTGTTAGCAGTAGGACTGATTCCAGAGAACGAGCTGTCCGTCAAGGCGGGCGTAGAGATCGACCCTCGAACCAAGGGACCTGTTCTGGATTCGGCGTTTATGACTAGCGTACCGGGGATATTCGCCGCTGGAAATGTAGCGGCGGTGTTTGACCTTGTAGATTATGTATCCCAATCAGGAGAAACCGCCGCTCGCGGCGCGTTGGCTTTTCTGCGAGGAGAGCTGTCTACCTCTGGCTGGGACTCGGTAGGAGCCGGCGAGAACGTCAATTTTGTAACGCCTCAACGGATTCGTCGAGAAACTTCTATAGGAAAGACCTCATTCTTCCTGCGGGTAAAGAAGCCTATGACGGTCGCGGAATTGGTTTGTTCTACGAAAGACGGCAACGTCATATTAAGAAAACGCCTCCGCCATGTCGCCCCTCCGGAAATGATCAGTTTCGAGATCGAGGCGCAGGGACCGATTTTGGTTGAAATGCGGTCGGAGACTATACGATCCTAGGGAGTATTTATGGTAAAAGAATTTATTTGTATCGTCTGTCCAAATAGTTGCCGTCTTAAAGTTACCGCAACCGGGGAAGAAATTACCGTTACTGGAAATGAATGTGCGCGGGGTGTAAAACACGGTATTCACGAATACCGGGAGCCAACGCGGATGCTCACCACAACAATAGCAATTACCGGAGGAACCTTGACCCGTTTGCCGGTGATAAGTCGAGAAGAAGTGCCGAAAGCCCAGCTCGGACAGTGCCTTGCGGCGCTCTACAAGATGAAACTGAACGCCCCTGTGCGCTGTGGAGATATTATCGTAAAGAATATTTGTGATACCGGCGTGGATGTTGCGGCATCCCGCTCAATTAACAAGAAGGAAGGATGATTAATTATGGATAAACAAGAGATCGTAAACGGATTACGAGCTTTACTCGGCGAAGATCGAGTACAGGACGCCCCGGAGATAATCAGAAAGGCGTCGACAGATTACATCGGTTTCAGACAATATGAACGATTCGATGGCAAGGACTGGGTACCCAAGGCGGTCTGCGTAGTAAAGCCTCGCAGTACGGAAGAAGTCGCCAAAGCCCTTGGTTTTCTCAATCAAAACCGGATCGATACCGTGCCCCGTACTGGCGGGTCCAGCGTTACCCTGAGTATTGAACCGGAAGACGGAGGGGTGATCCTTGACGGTTCCGAGATGAACGAAATTATTAGCCTTAACGAACAGGACATGATGCTCACCGCTCGATGTGGGACCCCGCTGGAATACATAGAGAACTACCTTAATGAGCGCGGGTTTACCACCGGGCATTTCCCTCAATCTCTCCCTTTGGCTCATCTCGGCGGGCTTATCGCTACCCGAAGCATCGGTCAGTTTTCCACCCTGTACGGAGGCATTGAGGACCTGCTCGTAGGGCTTGAGGCGGTGTTGGCAGACGGCGAGGTTATAAGAATAAAGAACAGCCCACGACGTTCAGTGGGACCAGACCTGCGACACCTCTTTATCGGTAGCGAAGGAATGCTCGGCTTTATCACCGAAGCTACTATCAAGATATTCCGTTACCACCCTGAAACCCGATGGATGCATGCGTGGGCAATCAAAGACATGACCGCCGGACTTGACTTCATTCGGGAGGTGATAGTGGAGGGTTATCGACCTGCAGTAGTGAGACTCCACGATGCCGAAGAAGTACAGCGTATGTTTAGCGGTTCTATATCGGAAGATCACAGCGTACTCCTCTTTCTTGCTGAAGGACCTGCGCTTGTTACCGCCGCGATTGGGCAGGGAATAGCCAAAATCGCTGAACGCCACAAGACCATAGACTTAGGGACGCGGGCTGTTGAGTCTTGGCTTAAAACACGGAACGACGTCTGTTACCACATGGATGAACCTGTCTATTACCGATACGGCATTGTGGCTGATACCTGTGAAATATCCGCGCCTTGGTCGGGGATCGCTAAGATTTACGAAGCGATAAAGGAACGACTCCCCAAAGAAATGCCGAATCTGGTCTCCATCGGCGGACATTCCTCCCATAGTTATATTCAAGGAACCAATATTTATTTTACATTCGGCTTCATTGTGAAAAACGGGGTTGAATCCGCTCGCGCCGATTACATGAAAGTCATCTCGGTGATCATGGAAGAGACGTTAAAGTGGGGTGGAAGCATCGCTCATCATCACGGATCGGGCAAATACCGCACCCGTTGGATGCCAGAGGAACACGGCAGTTCATATCCCCTTCTCCGCAAACTAAAAGACGCGCTTGACCCGAACAAGATACTGAATAAAGGCGTTCTCTTGACCGATTAAAAGGACGCTGATGAAGATCGTCGTTTGTTTTAAGGCTGTTCCCGAATTTGATCAAGTGGTTGACGAAGATTGGAACAGCTTTCACCCTACCGCGGATTGGGGGTATGTGAAGCGGATTTTCGGATGCTTTGATGAAAGCGCCTTAGAGACCGCGTTACGACTACGCTCCGCTTGGCAAGAGTACAATGAAGAACCCGAATGTACCGCTCTCACGGCATCCCCCCTTCCTTCCCCGCTTTGTAAAACACTATTTGCGACAGGCTTTGATCGGGTAGTAGACCTTTGGAGCGGTCTCTGTGGAGAAACGCCGACAACCTCCCTTGAATTCCAGCCGCGCCAAACCGCGGCGTTATTAGCGGATTACCTCAGCTCTGCTGGCTATGATCTTATCCTTGCGGGAAGACAAGCAGGCTACGCCGACACAGGGACAGTGCCTCTGTTGTTAGCGGAGATGTTGGGTATCCCTGTGATAACGGGCATTGAGGAGATTGCGCCCTGCGGAGGCGGCGCAGTTGAAATCAAACGGGTAAGCGATACGGCGCGTGAACGGCTAAAAGTACGGCTCCCCGTCATAGTAACGTTAGGAAACAGCCCCGTATCGGCGCTGAGGGCGGTAACATTGAGCGCGCGGATGAGCGCATCCAAACGAAACGCCGAAACGCCGACAGTATCCCTGCCCCACGAGACAACCGCCGCCCTCCCCTGCTTCAGTCTGGAAAGAGTACGCAAAACCTGCCGCTTTTTCTCCGTAGAAGACGGTCTACCCATGATCATATCCACAGTACAAGAAGAATATTCACGAAGGTAAAAACAATGACAACAGCCTTTATTTTAAGCGGTGAAACGGATCCCGCCGCGCCCCGTCTCTGGGAATTCATCGCGCCCATCCATACAACAAGCAATCACGTCGAATCATGGTATTCAGGCATCTGGGACATCCGTAGTGTTGAGGGTTGCCTCCGCTGGCTAGAAAAACTCTGCGCCGCGCGACAGCCTGATCTCATCCTCTTGCCGGAAACTTCCGCCAACCATGAACTAGGAACGCGCCTAAGCGCCAGAATCAACCGCACCTGTTACGCGGATACAACCATGCTTTTGCGGGAAGGGAAAAACCTTTACGCTCGCAAGAAAGCGTGTAGTTCAAACCTCACGTGGGACTCCCCAATCGTGGAGTACCCCGTGGTTTTGACCGTTAGCGCAAAGAAAACGACGTATACTCCCAAAGAAAGCGACTATTCCCACACAGAAACCCGTCCGCCGCCGCCCTTAACCCTCCCCCATTGGCTCTTATCGCACGAACAAATCGAAGTTTTCCCCACTAATCCACTAGAGACTGCGCCGTTACTTTTCATTGCTGGACGAGGCGTAGGGAGTAAGGGCGCGTGCGAGCGGCTTCGGCGTGTTGCGGGACGCTTTGGCGCTCCTCTTGGGTTCAGCCGACCAGCTGCGCTTAACGGTTGGGGGGAAATCTCCGAGATTATCGGGCAATCCGGCATCCGTACCGGGGCGAAACGCTGCGTTGCGGTGGGAATCTCTGGGGCGGCTGCGTTTATGGCGGGGATTGATCCCGCGGCGACGTTGATAGCCGTGAATCCTGATAAGAACGCGCCTATTTTTCATTACGCGGACATCGGAATCACCACCCACGCGGAAGAATTTATCGCCGCGCTTGAGAAAGAAACATAGAATAAGGAAACAAACAATGACAAAGATCGAATTTATCTCTGCCTCCGACCAGCTCGGCTACCTTCACGACGAGTCTCGGTTAAGCGGGCGCGCGGATTACCTCGCCTTTCCGGAAGATGCGATGCAAGCCCGCGCCACAATCCTCCGCGCCGTGGAGGAAAAGCTCTCACTCACCATCCAAGGCTCACGTACCGGCATTTCCGGCGGGGCTGTTCCCCGCGGAGGTGTGGTCCTTTCCACCGAAAAGATGAACCAACCTCTCGGCTTCTCCGAAGGGGACACCCCAATCCTGCGCGTTCAAAGCGGAATGAGCATTGACGATATAACAAACCTGCTTCTGCGGGGAATCCCCCCTGAGAATTGGGATGACGAGAGCAAAATATGGTTCAGAAAGCGGGCGCGAAGCCTCCGATTTGCGCCAAATCCCACGGAAACTACGGCAAGCATAGGGGGATCCTTTGCGTGTAATGCGCAGGGACCCAATTCCCTCCTCTGGGGCGGCACAGGCGATCATGTACAGGGACTCGTATGGATCACCCCGCAAGGAGAACTCTGGCGCATGGAACGCGGACGCTATTATTTTGACGAAATTGGCTGTGATCTCCCCAACGGCGAGCGCGTCTCCTGCGATAGCGGACTCCCTGACGGAGGCAGTCGGTACCTACACCCACGAGTCGGACTCGATCTCGTTGATTTTCTCGCGGGAAGCGAAGGACTCTTAGGCTGTGCGGCTGAACTTTCCCTCCGTCTCGTGGAAAAACCCGCGGCTGTCTGGGGAGTGGTCTATTTTTTTGAACAAGATCAACAGGCAATCGCCTTTGCCGAGTTCCTTCGGCGCGGGCGGGAACACAGTCCCCAAAGAGAAACGTTCTCCACGCTTGAATATTACGACCGATGGTCTCTTGAATTGATACGAAACCTTGCCCCGCACAACACAACCCTGAGGCAACTCCCCTTCATCAACCCGTTAATGAACGCGGCGGTTCAAGTCGAGCTTGAAGGGGATAGTTCCGAGTCGCTAGAGATGATTCTCGTCGAGCAATTAGAAGCGTTTCTCGCGTTTGGCGGTGGCGAAGAGGACACATGGGCTGCGGCAAGCCCTGTTGAACTTGAAAAATTCCATCTACTGCGCCATGCCGTGCCGGAACTCATCAATGGAGAGATAGACAAGCTACGACAGACATCGCCCGACCTACACAAGACAGCGGTAGACTTCATGGTTCCGCCGGAATTGGTCAACGGCTACCGCGAAACCTATCGGCAGGACCTAGAAACGGTGGGATTGCGGGGCTTTATCTTCGGACACATCGCGGAAGGGCGCCTGCACGTGAACATTCTGCCGAAGAATTCCCGCGAACTCCAAGAAAGCTACGCGCTAATCGATGGTTGGGCGTGTTCTGTCCTCAGAGATCGCGGGATTCTAGCGGCTGAAAATGGAATCGGCTTGCTCAAACGCGATCTTCTCTGTCGTTTTCTTTCGTCAGAGCGACTCGAACAGATACGTTCCCTCATCGGCGCGTTTGATCCGCAGAACATTTTGGGCGGTTTCGAGCCTATAGGAGATTAAAACCGTGAAAATTGGGGTATGTATCAAACAAGTTCCTGCTGGTACTGCGCGTATGGACGACAAAACCGGTCTTTTGGTCAGGAGTTCCGCCGAAGGAGCGCTGAATCCCTATGATTTATATGCGATAACGGCGGCGTTACAAGCTGCGGCTGGCGTTGCGGAGGCTGGCGGGGTGGAAATTCTCGCTATTACCATGGGACCGCGTTCAGCGGAGCGAACTTTGCGGGAGGCTTTGTCGCTGGGGGCAACGAATGCTCTGCTTTTAAGCGATCCCGCCTTCTCCGGCGCGGATGTTACTGCCACATCGCGGACTTTGGCTGAGGCTTTGCGGAAATATGGGGTGCCGGATATGTTGTTTTGTGGGCAACAGACCACAGACGGGGACACGGCGCAGGTTCCTTTTGCGCTGGCGGCGCGATTGTCTGTGCCGGCGATAGGCTGGGTCAAGGGAATCGAGTATTTCAGGGCGGATGGCTATTCGGTTCTCCAAGAGCTTTCCACGGGCGCGGTACAAGTTCGTGGTGGTTATCCTGCGCTTTTTGCGGTTGGGCGGGAAGCTGTCCAGCCGCGTGCGCCTAATCTGAGTCGCAAGCTTGCCGCGCAAAGAATTCCCATCATGGTTTGGGGTCTCGCCGATCTTTCCCCTTTACGCGCTCAAGATTACGGGCTTATGGGTTCTCCCACGCGAGTAAAAGCCCTGTACACGCCGATACAAACCGCTAAAACTCCGCCGCTTCGGGTAGAAGCCGCCACAGCCGCCTCTCTCATACGGGAAGCTCTCGACCAGCAGGACGACCAACTTTCCCCGTCAGGTAATGCATAGTTAAATAATTAAGCATATAAGAAGGTGTGCCGCTGTCCCCGACAGGAGACAGAGCAGGACGCTTTAAAACACCCGAAGGGTGAGAAGGGGGGCGCTATTTCCAAAACGAGATCGTATGCACTCACCCTTGTGTCGCGCCCCCCTGCGCTCCAGCCCGCTTGCGCGGTCTTCCGCTACCCCCCCAAACCCATACGATGTGAGTAAAACAACACCTCTTTAGACACCCGAAGGGTGCTTTATACGTCAAAATTTACGAAGTTGCGTCAAAAAAAACGATGTATGGTCTTGACTTTTGAAGGCAATAATGGTAAATTTAAGGCTGGTGATAAATGTCCTTCGTTTATTCTTTTGACTTATTTGACTTTATGTTAAATTCTTCGATGAGTCTAAACCTATATGATGAAATTTTGTAAGTGCTTTTAACAATCTTATTTTAACGGGTAACAATTTTGTCAATATTGTTAGTATTTTAGCAAAAATTGTTAATAATTTTGTTAAGACTGTTAAGAGTATTACATGAATTGTTAAAAATATCGTATTGATTGTTAATTGTTCTGTATTGGTTTTTAGAACTTTCATATTGATTGACAAAAAAAATATTTTTTTAAAAATTGTTCTTGACAAATTGTTTAAATAGATGTATTATATATCTAAATTTATTTAGAGGAGTTTTAAGATGGCTGATTGTATTCCTATGAGAGAGATTGATCTTTTAAGATGGGCGTTGAACTTTGCCACGCTTTGTCTTGCGAATCAGGACTTGTGGGGGCTTCCGCCTACGGAAGTTGCCACATTAAATGCCGCTGTAGCCGAATTTGATAACATTTACCGGACGGCTCTTGGTCCTAACGCTTCAAAGGCTGATATTTTACTCAAGAATGAGAAGAAAAAGGCTCTCAAGGTGTTATTACGCGACTTCAAAAATCGGAATATTGACCCAAATCGGGCGGTGACTGATCCGAATCGTGAGCGTCTTGGTCTGACGATCCGTGATATTAAGAATACGCCTGTGCCGCCTCCAACGACCGTGCCGGAATTTGAGTTCACTTATCCGGGTGCGCGGCGGATCGATGTGCATTTTAGGGATTTTGGGAGCAAGCGTAAGGCAAAGCCCAAGGGCGCGGCTGGCGCGGTTATCCTGTACTCAGTACGGGCTACGCCGCCAGTAAATCAAGACGAGTTGGCTCATTCGGTTTTTACGAGCCGTACGCCGTATCATTTTGAATTTAAAGAAGAGGAACGGGGTAAAATGGTCTATGTCGCGCTTTTTTGGCAGAATAGGAAGGGTGATAGGGGCCCGTGGAGCGAAATTCAACCTGTTATTATCCCTTGAGTGAAGAGTGTTTCGACTCTTTTACGACCGCTACGGTTTGCTTACTAAAGCTATAACCCTGCGGTCATAATTTTTATGTGGAACAGGTTAATGGATGCGTTATGGATGATATTACTACGAAAAATGAATACGGAATTAACAAACTTATTCTCGGCGATAATCTGGAAATATTAAAAGGCATGGAAAGCGAATCAGTTGATCTTATTTATCTTGATCCGCCTTTCTTTTCTAACCGGAATTACGAGGTTATTTGGGGAGACGAGGGAGAAGTACGGAGTTTTCAAGATCGTTGGGCTGGCGGCGTGGATCATTATATCGCGTGGCTGAAAGAGCGGGTCGTGGAAATGTACCGCGTTCTTAAGCTTTCCGGGAGTATCTTCCTGCATTGTGATTGGCACGCCGATGCTTATATCCGTGTGGAGATTTTAGATAAACTTTTTGGGAAAAATAACTTTAGAAATGAAATAATTTGGTGTTATAGAGGTGGAGGCGCGTCGAAAATGGACTTCGGCAGGAGACATGATGTTATTTTTCGGTACGGAAAGAGTCAAGACTATGTCTTTAATGCCGATGAAATAAGAGTGCCTTACCAAGCCGAAGGTATGGGGCGTACTGATTCTGCTATGTGGGGAAAACATAAGGGGGTTGATAAGGTGTATAAACCTAATCCTTTGGGAAAAATCCCTGAAGATTGGTGGCTTATCAATACGCTTAACGCTAACGATCCGGAGCGGATCGGCTATCCCACACAAAAGCCTATGGCTTTATTGGAACGGATTATTAAATGCGCGAGTAATGAGGGTGATCTTGTGCTTGATCCATTTATGGGTGGAGGAACCACTATCGCGGTTGCGGATAAACTTAACCGCAAGTGGGTGGGAATCGATCAATCCGCAATGGCGGTGAAAGTTACTGAACTGCGTTTGCACCAGCAGACGGATTTATTCACGAGTATCTACGCTAATTCTTATATACTGCAACTGCATAAATACGATTATGACGCATTACGTAATAAAGATGCTTTTGAATTTGAAAATTGGATCATTGGACAGTTCGGCGGTATTCCACGCGGGAAGAAAGGTGGAGATGCCGGTGTGGACGGGAAAGCGGCTGACGGTGCCCCGATTCAGGTGAAGCGATCCGAGAGCGTAGGCGTGAATGTGGTAAAGAATTTTTTCGTGTCCGCCAAGCAATTTGATAAGACCGCTTTTGAAAGAAACGTCGCGGCCGGTCAGCCTGTTGGGTATATCATCGCTTTTTCTTTCGGCAAAGGAGCGGTACAGGAAGTTGCGCGACTAAAGAATCAAGAAAACGTCGTTATATCACTCGTACCTGTGGATTCGATTATTCCTGTCTCTAAAAAGCCGAGCATTTCCTTTGAAGTCCGAGAAATTGATCGACGTGCCGATGGAATTCGTGAGATAGAAATTGCCGCAAGAGGAGAGAGTCCGTCTGGCGTCGAGTTTTATAGCTGGGATTTTGCATACAACGATGCCGAAGGGTTCAAACCCTCTGTCGTCATGAATAAGGATGGCATTCAACGCCGAGAATTTACGGCAGGCGTTTATCATGTCGCAGTGAAAGCAGTGGATAACGATGGGTTGGAGAGCATAGAAACGATAAAATTAAAGGTAAACGGTGCGGTGGAACAGGTTAAATAAGCCACCGACTAGGAGTCGTCCTCCGGATGTTTAGAAGCGCCTTGCTCTTCCCCACCGTGGAGTTGGGGGGTGGCGGAAGACCGCGCCCTTTATGCAACCTGCTATGCAGGCGCGGGCTGAAGACAGGGAGGCGCGATAGGAAGGCATCTTTCTGCCGAGGAGTTTCGGAAATAGCGCCCCCCTTCTCACATTTTCTTATAACGCCCATTGAAAATTTGTTAAATACGCTGACGTGTGGGGAGAGCGTTACTACGAAAAATGGGAGTTTTTGATGGAGAATATAACAGGGTTTGCTGTGACTCCTTACGTTAAGGACGCATCTGAAAAGATTATTATGGTGTTACTACAGCCGCGTATGGGTAAAGTACACCCTATCTCATTGGAACTTGCCAATACAGCTCGGTTTCTTGCCTCTGAAGGGGGATTTAGAACCGCTGGGGTATTTATTTCAGGGGAATTTACCACCACTATGCACGCTCAACTAAGCGCTTGCGGGCTTGATGAAGTGTTTCTCTACCATGACGAGCGGTTTTCGCCCTTTATCCCAGAATTGCATGCCGTTGCCTTGCTGAACTGTATCCAAGCGACGCATCCTGATACCCTTCTCGTGGGCGCTACTCCAGAAGGAAGGAGCATTGCGCCCCTCGCGGCGGTCGCTCTGGAGACCGGGGTTACCGCAGATTGCACAGAACTCGCCATTGACGCTAATGGGCTTCTTGTACAGACCCGTCCCGCCTTTGGCGGCGATCTTATGGCGCGGATCGTTACCCCTACAGCTCGTCCGCAGATCGCTACCGTTCGTTACGGAGTCTTGCGAAACAAAATGAAAGAGTCGATGGGGAAAACTACTCGGCTGACGCGCTCCAGCGTTCTCCTTCCCGCGGCGCATACTTATAGCAAAGAGCTTATTGCTCCGTCTACAGACGAAAAAGAAGCCCCGTATGTTCTTGCCATAGGCGGCGGCGTCCGTTCTCGTGAAGATGTCGAGCTTTTTACAAGGATGAGCGAAGCTATTGGGGGGAAGTTGATGTGTTCTCGGGCCCTTGTTGAACGAGGTTGGATGCATCAGAGCCTTCAAATTGGAATTAGTGGGTGTTGTATCGCGCCTCGCCTTCTTATCGTGATGGGTATTTCAGGTTCAGTGCAGTTCATGGCCGGGATTCAAGGGGCGCAGAAGATCTGTGCTGTAAATGCGGACCCTCACGCGCCGATATTACGGATCGCGGATGTCCCTCTTGTCTGCGATCTCTACAATGTCGCCGCCTTGTTTTAGACGGCGATAATTTTTTGATGTTATTAAATGGGAAAGGTGTGGAATCAGTAACTTTATTTTGCCGCGCGGTAGATTGCTTCTAAGTCAGAAATATCCAATGGGTAGAATATGCCAAGTTTCCGTTTGCCGAAGAAACTGCCTCTAAACGCAAGTTCTTTTACTTGCTCTTCGGTGAGGTCAACGCCTAATTCATGGATCGATATTGGCATATCAATTGACTTAAAAAACGCTTCCATGTTGTCAATGGCGAGGCGCGCCGCGTCTTCTTCGTTACTTTCCGCGATGCCAAATACGTCCACGCCAAGTTTTGCGAAACGAGCAGGAAGGGATTTGTAGACGTAACGCGCCCAAGTCCCCCAGACCGCGGATAATCCTGCGCCGTGCGCTACGTCAAACATCCCACTTAGCTCGTGCTCTATCTGGTGCGTCGACCAATCGCCGCCACTTCCTCCGCACCCGGTAAGTCCGTTGTGTGAAAGACTGCCAGCCCACATGATTTCGGACGCCGCGTTATAGTCGCGGGGGTTATCCTTGAGGATAAGGGCGTTTCGTATCACGGTTTTTATGAGAGCGACCGCAATGTGATCCGTAAGTTCGGAGTCTGTGCGTTTGGGGTCTAACCATCGCTCTAATGTGTGCATAACAATGTCCACACCCCCGCAGGCAATCTGATATGCCGGTAGGGTAAAGGTGAGTTCTGGATTCATCACCGCAAACTTGAGCCGACAAATGTTGTTGGAGTAGCCGCGCTTGACACCATTATCGTTGGTAACGACGGACGAGTCGCTCATCTCACTACCCGCGGCCGCTATGGTCAGCACACAGCCGATAGGTAAACAGGCAGTCGGTGTGCGCTTCTGCTCGTAGAAGTCCCACACTTCGCCGTCGTTTACTACACCGTAGCCTATCGCCTTTGCCGAGTCGATAACGCTTCCTCCACCTATCGCGAGGATGAAGTCAACGTTCTCTTTTCTGCACAACGCTATGCCTTCGTGAATCTTCGCAAGACGTGGATTAGGCACAACTCCGCCGAGTGAAACATAAGATACGCCACTTTCGTCAAGAGATCGGTATATTCGGTCGAGTAAGCCGGATTTTGCGGCGCTCTTGCCGCCGTAATGTACAAGCGCCTTTTTGCATCCAAAAGACGCGACTAATGCGCCGACTTCCTTTTGGGTATCTTTTCCAAAGAGTACCTGTGTCGGCGCGTAATATTGAAAATTGTTCATGGTGTTTCTATATTACAACAATATCGGTGTTATGAAAAGGTACGGATAAAGTATATTGATATTCAAGAATATCTATTGTATAATAATTGTATAAACAAGCCCGAGTAAAGTAATAAAAAGTACTCTTTCTCTCAGAATTTTGATTATAATTAGGAAGACGTCGATAAACACCCTGCCTACAGCACGAACAATACATCGGTAAACCATTTTGCTTTGACGAGTTGATTCTAATTTGTGGAATATTAGGAGTAAAGAAATGAATATTGCGCTTTTCTTGAACAACTTAGACGAAGAATATCAGATTTCGGTATACCGGGGCGTTCAAATGGAGATAGAAGCTCTGGATATGGGCATGATTTGTGTGCAGGATGAGATGTTCACCGCGAACAAGGCGGCTATCTTTTCTTCAAAAGCTTTTATCGGCGCTGACGGCATTCTAATACTGTCGTCGGTGTTTATGCATAAAGAGAATTTCGTAACCAATTTCGTCGAATTCTTCAAGAATCCCCAGAATAAATTCAATTGTCCGGTAGTATCTATCGGTCAGCAACTGCCGTATTTTCCTTCAATTATCGTGGAAAGCCGTGATTCTATGTATAAAATTATGAAACACCTCATTGACTTCCATAAATATAGGAAATTTCTGTTCGTCGGCGGTCCGAGAACCCATCAGGACAATATCACGCGGGAGACTATCTACAGGTTGATGATAGAAACTACGGGTTGCGAAGGTACCGTTATCAACGGGGAGTTCACCGCGGTATCCGGTAGCTCCATCATGCGGGATTACCTCATATCCCATGTGGACATACCGGATGCGGTCGTAGCGGCCAGCGACACCATCGCCTTCGGAGTGCAGAGGGCGCTCCATACATACGGGAAGGTATGCGCGGTTATTGGCTTTGACGATACAGCCAAAGCGCAAATGGAGATTTCTAATCTTACGACTGTACGCCAGCCTTTTGAAGATATGGGGAGGCAGGCGGTCAGGACTCTGCGGGATATGATAATGGGGGAGGAAGTACCGAAAGTCGTCAGTATAGATTCTACGCTCGTCATACGCGCCTCTTGCGGCTGTGGGAAACGTATTAAGGGAACAAAATCCCTTATGCCGCGCCTTCTTGAGATGCAGTACAATGCTATCAACTCCGAAAGTTTTCTCCTCAATGTGAGTTTTTTGAGTCAGAGTCTCATCACGGTGAATTCTTTGGAAGAAATCGCCCCTCCTCTCCAGTATTTTTTAACGGGTTTAAACATTGCGACATTTTATTTAATTCTTTACAAAAAGCCCGGACTCGCGCCCATGAGACAGGGGATTTTGGTTTTTCAAAGAGTGAACAACAAAGATTCCTTTGATTTTTCTTATCTTTCCCAAGTTAAAGAACAAAGCTTGGCGTCTACCGAAAACATCGTTTTCTTGAATGATTTTTTCGGCGCGATAGTAAAGGCGCGGGATACGCGAGGCGGAGCAATAGCCTTTGGTGGCTGGGCTATCTATCATTTACGGTCAGGCGCCGAATATTTAGGGCTTATCGTGTACAGTACTACGAATATGCTTCATTCGTACGTGTGTAGCGCGGCGGTTTTCATCGCAAACACGGTAAAGCGGCTTCAAATAGCGGAGACGGAACAGGAAAGGCTGAAGAAACTTGAGGAAGAAGTGGCGTTTCGGACGCGGGACTTGGTGGCGACTCATAAAAAACTAGAGGAAGAGGCGAAACGCCGCCTTAAAGTTGAAGCCGAAGTACTTAGCATAAGCGAATTGGAACGTCAACGCTTCAGCATGGACCTGCACGATGACATCTGCCAACGACTTGCGGGCATTTCCATGTTTTGCAGGAGTTTGGCTTCCAGGGAGGATGCGGAGATTCTCCTGCCGGAACTTTCGGAAATGATCGATGAAACCCTAACCAGAACCCGCCAATACGCCCACGACTCTTTTCCTGTGGAATTGGATGCCTTTGGTCTCAACGAAGCGCTTTTTTCGCTTTGCCATAGCGTCAATAAGCAAAGCCTGTGCCTTTGTTCTTACAAGTGGGTAGATTCGGCGCCATTACCCTTGACTCATGTTCAGAAACTGAACATCTACCGTATTATTCAGGAAGCGCTTGCCAATGTTATCAAACACTCTAAGGCGAAGAATGTGAGCGTGGGTGTGGACAAGGAAGAGGGATACATCGTCGTATACGTTCAGGATGACGGCATAGGAGACGTGCGTATCAGCTCTTCCCGCGATGGGTCGCCTGCCAGCTCTGTCCAACCGAGACGGCGGGGCGCCGGACTCGGTCTCCGCTCCATGCAATACCGCGCCCACCAGCTCGGCGCTGAGTACCGCATCGTGTCGTCAGAAACCGGCACTCTTGTGGAAGTTAAAATACCTATATCAATAGCGCCGCCCGCAAAACCAGATTAGAATGTATACGTCATGACCATGCGGACGAAGTTGTTGTTGTGATATTGCCCTAGTTCCCCGTCAGAATTGCCAAAGAAGACGCCGGCGTTGAGACGTACCGCGAGGTTTTCCTTTGTCCACACAAGCCCCGGAATGACGTAGAAGTCCATATCCTCTACGCCCCATAGTCCGGTGAAGTTTATTTCAAACTCCTCGCGGAAAAATTTGCGCGAAGCGATCAAAGTAACCCGCGTGGCTGTGTCGTTTGATCCAGCTTCCGTATCCAAGGCGCGGTTATCGTTGATTTTGTCGCTGAATAGGCGGACGTTTTCATTTACTTGCAGATTCACGTTGAAAAGAAGAACATCCTTTACGGCAATATCGCGGTCAAAGCCCAGAGACCAACCGATGAATGGATTGTAAACCTCTCCATCGTCGCCTTTGAGGTCTTTGGTGAGGTTGACAGCCAATTCCGCCCGCGTGTTGAAGCCCAAAAGTTCCTGCGCGTAATCGAATCCAAGTTGCGCGAAGTAGTTGTAATCAAAAAACACCGTGGGTTTATAATCCGCAAAGTACTGCTTTTGTGCAGGTTCTAAAAGATATATAAACGTATTAACGTCGAATTCTTCCCAAAAATCCTTAAAACCTGTCAATACAGATACCGGGCGGGGTAAACGTCCGAAATAGCCTTGAACTCCCACATCCGCGGACTTAACGGTTGTGGTAAACCGCAAACCCGCCTGCATATATTTAAGCCATTCCACAGGCGTAGCCGGAGGCTTGTATGACGGATCCGAAGGCATAGATGCCAACAACATCTTCTCCATATCGCTAGACACCCCGGCAAGCGTGGTATTACCTATAAGCAGAGGATTTGACGTTTTTTCCGTAACATAAGCGGTCGCCCCCGCTCCTATCGCGCTGGGCGTGCTCGTCAATTGCGAGGGCGCCCATCTATCACCTATTTGGGCGAATCTTTGCGGCGTAAAAGATGGGACGAACACGGCCTCTAGTTTGGAATATGTGCCGAGCCCATAGGATACGTGAATCATCGGCACGGCGATCTTCCGATCCAGAACGCTCGTCATGTCGAGAAGGTCTGTGTAATCAAGGGGATTTACCACGTCAAGAGGGCCAAGGCTGTCCGCCCTACCCCAGGTGAGTTTACGCAAGCCAGCTTCCACGCTCAAAGGTCCGAAATAGCCGCGAACATAGGCTTCATCTAAGGTGATAATAGGCGTCTGAGGCGAAAGCTTCATATTAACCACGGCTTCGGCGTTGTTTGAAGCCTGCGCGAAAAAATTCAGACTGCCTGAAAAGAAGTCACCGAGTTCGATCTGCTTCATCTTATCCGTAGATCCCAGCTCATCCAAGAAAACTTCCGCCGATGCCGATGCTTCTCCGGATACTGCCACTGATAAAGGCGCGGACGCCCCGGTGTTTCCGTTAGCAAAGCCGAAGGTCAAGTCGTCTTCAGTCTCGGTTCCGCCGTCTTCAATGGGCGCTTCGTCAGCCGACAAGACGCTAAATTGATTGATAAAACTGTCGAATTCGCTTTCTTGAGCGCTAATTACGGCAACCGTCAGTAATGTTATACCTAATAACAAAATTTTTCTCATAGTTTAAGTTCCTTATTCTTTAAGAACAGCGTAGCGGGTGATTCCCCTTCTAATCGGGTGATCCACTTGCCTAGGCGGTATGAAATCCCTCGCGGTACGTATTCACTCCTTAATATTTTCCTGTTGCCAGATAGTTCGGGGTAAACACGCCCTCTGGGATTTTATCGTCATAGCTGATTTTATCAATATAGATGGTCGTGGAACCGCCGGTAGACAGCGTGGACATCTTACTTTGTCTCGCGGTGACGCGACCCTGAACGTCTTGGAAATTGGATGACTCGAAGATTTTCACCAACTTGTCCTTCTTATCGTAAAGTTCCATCTTGTAGTTAAGGCTATCGTTCTTGCCTATCCATGAGACTATTCGGGAATACTGATAAGTTTTGTCTTTGGGCTTGGATTCTATGACGTAGCAAGCTCGACCGCCGAAGTTTTCTTCTTTCAAGAGGGCGTGAACGTCCGCGTCTGCGGCTCTATCCAAGGAAGCGATGTCTTCGTAAGAAAAATCCGTTCCCATAAAACTCCCCTCCCCTTCGGCGGTGGCTATACGCCTGACTTTGCCAAGTTTAGGGAGGAATATCCACTTATTAGCCGCCCCACCCGCGTTTCCAACGGTAAGGAAGCGGGAACCTCTGACGGTGTTAGGTCTGAGAAACTCGACGAGCGTCCTTGCGTTGCCCTGTGAATCATCTTGGGAGTATTGGTTGATGATAAGTTCATTCGTAGTTTTATCCCTATTCAGGACGACCATCCGCGATTGCGTGGAAGTTGACGTTGCGGATATACGGTTTCTTGACCGAGTAACAATATCGTCCGCGTTTTGCGCCGTTAAGCCGGCGGTAGACACCAATATACCCACGATAAAAGACACAAACTTCTTCATGTTTCACCTCTTTTAATCACTTTTCAGGTGTTTAAATACTTCACAATGGTTATTGTACGAAAGGCTGACCCGCTGACCCCGACATGACGGAACCACGCTTGCAAGCGGGGTTCCTCCGCGTTATTAAGTGATCTGCTTATCCCGTAAGCACAGCCAAATAATCAGAAGGGGGGCGCTATTTCCAAAACTTTTCGGCACACAGTCGCCTTTATGACGCGCCCCCCTCGCTCCAGCCCGCTTGCGCGGTCTTCCGCTACCCCCCAAAACCCAGAGGGGTATCTTTAACCCGGTATCGCCTGTATTATCCTTTTTTATCTCTTTTTGATCAAGATACGATTGTATAATTTCCTACCGTTGACGATTGTAAAACCTCAGAAAAACATACCAAATAATAAGCATTGTTATAAGGCAACTTTAATTCTGAAATAAAAGAATAGTCAATATTTGAAATTAACTTTTCTTTCAAGAATGATAAAACATTTTCTTGATTCATATTATTTAGTCCCCATTATTTTATCAAAATTAGTATTATTTATCTTTTTGGTTGTGATAATAACCTGTGATGTTTCTATAAAACTATAAAAATCACGATTCATTTCCGCAAGAAAATTCATAAAATTAATATCAACAATTTCCCTTTCACGTGCTGAAATAATAATCTCGCTTTTAGAAGGATTGTCGATATTAAGCTTTATAACACCAATTCCATAGCCATTATTCAATCTTGCAAGATTCGAAAGAAATATAGGATCAGTATCCAAATCGCCAACAACCAAATATCCTATATTTGCCCAACTTGAATTTGAAACCGCTTGAAAATAACATTCGGTAATATTGCTTTTATCAATTTTTAGTTTTAGTTCAAAACTGTAGAATTGAATAACTTTCGTGGATAACATTCCCAGCTTTTCAACTTCCTTTTGAAATAGAGCGTTAAGATTAAGTATAACGGGATTTACGCCTACAATATCAGGGTTTGTCCATTTACCAAGCTTATCTTTTTTCTTTATAACTTTAAGGGCGTTTATAGTTTTACAATAAACGTTAAATCTTTCCCTGGCAAATTTGACAAGATATGGATGCAAAGATGATTCCGGGATTGTTTTTACTGCTGGTATATTTTTTGTCTTTAGAAAAAAGCGTCTTTGGCTTTTTTTGTTCTTTCCTTCAAAGGCAACGCCAAAAACCGGATTGCTCCCTCCGGAATACTTTGTCAAGCATCTTGCCACAGCGGAAAGAGGGACGGCGACAGTTTGCAGTTCTGTACAGTCATTATAAGCTTCATGCGTCTTTGCAATTTTAAGAATTTCTCCCTGTTTAAGGGGATTTTCAGAACTATCGAGTATGTCGATTATAAGCTCTACAAGTTTCATTTTATTTTACCCCGCTTTTACCAATAATATTGCAATAGTAGTCGCTTAAATTGATGAATTAGTTATTGTACTAATAGCGTCAGCGAATTGGGCATTTTGATGCCCGCCGAAATCGGTTAGAAACTTCGCTTCTCCAATAACATATTTTTTATTAAATCTTCCAATATATAACAATACAACAGGTATTCTTTAACCCGGTATTGCCTGTATTATCTTTTATTTCGTATCAACAATTTTTTCCCGAACCATTTCGGCGATAATCTCCATTGGGGTTTTATGTTTAGCCGCCGATTTTGCCATAAGGTATTGGGCTGAAAATGCGTCAACGGCAAACATACGAACTTTTCGATCTGCGAAAAATCCCGGTTTTCCCCTGACAGGCATGACAATATTTTCTGTGTAATATTTATCCAGTACTTCCGCCTCTTCATCAGTCATCATTGCCAAAGTAACATCCTCTATCTTCTATCAGCAACTACATAGATAGATAAAAATATTCGTATCAATAAATGCTTTAACGTTCATTTGCTATATCCCTGTCAAACTTAAAGCCTTTTGTTTTCAATCGTATCGCGGAAAATTTCTTTTCAGTCTTATTTTGAGTTTCCCCATTTGTGAGTAAAATGATCTTTACAGGGGAAGATATATTTTGTAAATATTGTATTGGAATATGTATTACTCCATTATCTTCAATTATTGAACTAAATTCATACGCTTGCATAAGTATACTCTAGGTTTTCCTCGCTCGTCCATAGAAAACAGTTTAAGAAAAAGAAAAACCCGGCGTGTTTGCGGGGAGGGAAACACCGCCGGGTGAGAAATGTCTTTTGAATTGTTACGGGATGATCGTTTCGATGATGTCGCTCCAGGGACCGGCTTCACCTTTTTCATTTTCATAGCACGCGGCATAGAAAATTTTCTTCCCTCGTTCTTCTTCGCTGTAGTTGAACACTTGGCTTACCTTCCTGCGGAAGGTAGAATGACGCAAATCATCCGCGTTTATAGGGGCGTTGTCTCGAATTTCCCACGCATAGCGCACGCCGTAAGCGTCCGCGGGCTTGGTCTTCTTCCCGGTGGCTTTGTTGATCGCTATTCCCGTGTGTTGACGGTTATTTGTCGGGGTTATTTCCAAGGATGGTCTGCTTGTGGGTCGGGGCTTTGGCGTAGGGTGTCGGTCGCGGATGTGCAAACCCAGCCTTTCACGATCAGGATTGGTAACCGCGGTGTTATAATCAACGTATTGGTTTTTAATGTCCCGCACTTCGGCTTTAAGAGCATCCCGTTTCTCGTTTTTTTCCAACACAAGCGCCTTCGTGCTGTTCTCGCCTGTCGCCTCGTCATAGACTTTTATATAAGCCGTTATTTGCGCGGTTAAACCGGTTATGATCGACGTAGAAATACCCCACGCTTCCGCATGTTCAGCCAGAACAGAACAGAAATTCTCCAGCCATCTTACGAGATCAGCATCCCTCATCGGGAAAAAATCAGGCATATCATACTCCTTATATAAAATTCTTGAAAAAATTCTTAAACCATTGCTTTTAAGATGTGAGTATTCTACCATATATCTCTCATTTTATGCAAGAGGTTTTCTCTCTTTTTTTTAAAAATTCGTCATTTTTTTTCAACCACCCTTCTTATTGCCAAAACCGCCCCTCTTTTTTCCCTTACCACCCGTCTTATTTTTTAAACCACCACTCTTATTTTTTTAAAAACCCGTCTGGTTTTTTAAACCACCCTTCTTATTTTTTTAAAAACCCTTCTTATTTCTAAAACCACCACTCTTATTTTCTTTACCACCCCTCTGGTTTCTTTTACTACCCATCTGGTTGCCGAAGCCGATATGCTGGTTGGTTTCAAAAGAGGTCTATTTTTTCTAATAGCCTGTCTGGTTTTTTGAGGAAGCCGTCTGGTTTTTTTGATAGCCTGTCTGGTTTTCTTGATTTGGGGGGTAGCGGAAGACCGAGCTGGCGCGGGCTGGAGCGCAGGGGGGCGCGACAGGAAGGCGACTGTGTGCCGAAATGTTTAGGAAATAGCGCCCCCCTCCTGATTTATTAGTTCTTTACCCAATTGCCAATTGTCGCCAGCGCCGAGCGTGAGGAAAAGATCGCCCGAATGGAGGATTTCTTTGAGCAGAGGCGCCGCGTCTAAAGGCTCTTCGGCGTAGTAAACCGCCGAATGGGTGGCTTTCACGCGCTCGAAGAGGGTTTTGCCTGTCACCCCGCCCGTGTAACGCTCGCGCGCGGAAGCGTAAATCTTGTGCAGGATGAGCACGTCCGCAAGCGCGAGACTCTCCGCAAATTGCTCGAAAAGCGCGGCAGTGCGCGTGTAAGTGTGGGACATAAAACTCACCACAAGCCGTCTGAGAGGGTAAAACGCCTTGAGACCCTCAAGAGTCGTCTTGATCGCCGTGGGATGATGCCCGTAATCGTCCATGAAAAGCACGCCGCCCGCCTCGCCGATGATTTCAGCCCGACGCTTACTCCCGCGAAACGCCTCCAAAGCCGCCCTCGCCCCAGCGAGCCGCTCATCGTTCCACCCGCCTTCCGCGTCCCCTACTATAGAAGAAACCAACGCAAGCGCCGCAGTCGCGTCAAGAACGCTATGCCTGCCCGCAACACGGAGCGTGAACGGCTCCGCAAATCCCGCCAACGCAAAAATCTGCCTTTCATCTTCAATCTTATACCCGCTTATGTGAAAATCGCCTTCTGCAGAGAAGCCATAAGGCGTGAATTTCACCTTTAACCCCCTTTGTTTCACGATTTCCACGACTTCCCTCGCGCCATTGTCGTCCGCGCAGTAGATCAGCTCGCCTTTTTTCGGTAATTTTTCAACGTATTCAACAAAAGTATCCCTAATAGCCTCGTAAGTGGGGAAAAAGTCTTGATGATCGCTCTCTACGCTGGTCAAAACGATGCGTTTTGGGTGAAACGCTAGGAAATGTTTGCGGTATTCGCAGGTTTCCGCCACAAAATACACGGGTTTGTCAACGAGCGTCAGGGTGGAACGCCCGTTGAACCCAGAAACCGCGCTTCCCGCGAGGATTTGAGCGGGTAATCCCACGCCTCGCAGTAAAACGCCGCTTATCGCCGTAGTAGTCGTCTTGCCGTGAACCCCAGCTATGCTGGAAGAGTCAAATAATTTAGAGTATTCGCCAAGCGCATCCGTGTATTTTAAGATAGGAATACCAAGTTTTTGCGCCGCGAGGAGTTCCGGGTTCTGTTCAGGTGAATAAGCGGCTGAATAAATAACCGCGTCTAAGTCAGATTTTATGTGTTCCGCGTCAAAAGTCTCGAAACAAGGCGCGCCGATTGCTCTTAAAACCGCATCCGTATAGAAAACCCCGCCCGCGTCCGAGCCGGTTACCGAAACGCCCGCGGCGGACAGGATTTCCACCAGTGCGGATACGCCGGTTCCCTTCATGCCTACGCAATGAACCTTCGCGCCCGCGCGGAAAATAGGGGAAAAATCTGTCATAAGAGCGGCTCTACGCATCGCTCTAGTATTCCCTGCGTGTACGCGATGAGCACGCCGTAGTTCACGATGGGAACGTTTTGCGCGAGGCTCACTTTCTTCCGATGAAGCGTCTCTCGGCGGTTCAGCATGCAAGCTCCGCAGTGAATAACGAGTCGATAACCGGACAGATCAGTGGGAAATTCCCCGCCAGACGTGAACTCAAAGCAAATATCTTTGTTTGTGTAAGCTTTGACCCAACGCGGGATTTTTACCGTGCCTATATCATCGCATTGGCGGTGGTGCGTACAGCCTTCCGAGACGAGTACCTTGTCCCCGTCTTCGAGCCGTTCCAACGCCTTGACGCCTTCAAGCGAAACATCGAGGAACCCGTTAAAGCGCGCGAAGAGCATGGAAAACGATGTGAGGGGAATGTCTCGCGGCGTGTCGGCTGATACTTGCGCGAATGCTTGGCTGTCCGTGATCACGAGTCGAGGTTTTTCTCCCAACCGCGCTAGGACGTCCCGTAGCTCATACTCCCGAACCACGATGGAGGTTGCGTTTGCTTCCAAGACGTCGCGGATGATCTGTTGCTGGGGGAGGATTAGTCTACCCTTGGGCGCGGCTGTGTCAATGGGTATCACTAAGACCACAAAGTCCCCTCGTTTCAGCAGATCCCCGACAAGTTTGAGTTTGATCTCCTGTGTTTCCGCAAGCGTGGCGATTTTTTCCTTGAGCGCGTACACTCCTTCTTTCGTCAATGCACTTACGAGGATTTCATTCTCATCTAGCTCAAACGCCGCGCCGTCAAGGAGATCGGCTTTGTTATACGCCACGATGAACGGGGTCTGTTTCTCACGGAAAACCGCGATTAGTTCTTCTTCCTCCGCGGCTTTTCCTTCTTTCGCGTCTACAACAAGAACCGCAACGTCGGTTTTATTGAGTACTTGCTTTGCTTTGAGAATCCTCTGCTCTCCTAGTACCCCTTGATCGTCTAATCCCGGCGTGTCAATCATGACTACGGGACCAATGGGGAGGAGTTCCATCGCCTTACTTACAGGATCCGTGGTCGTGCCCTTCACTTCCGACACGATAGAGAGGTCTTGTCCGATTACCGCATTGACAAGACTAGATTTCCCGGCATTGCGTTTGCCAAAGAACCCGATATGGGTCCGTACTGAAGTTGGTGTTTCATTCATAAAGATCAGTATAATAAAAAACCCCATTCCCGTATACCACACGCCAGCGTGTTTAAATACTTCATACGGGGCTGGCTTCCGCAACATCTCTGATGGAAAAGCGTAAGACGCTTTAAAACATCCTTCGGATGCCGCTGTGCACGCACACAAGAAGGATATTTAACGATTTCACATAGGGAGTTGTACACACCAGAGAGACGTTGGATAATTCCACATAGGTGTTTTACACAATGAGAGATAAAATTGGTCTGAAATTCCTTAAATAAAGAATTTACTGAAAAGAGTCTTGACTTTATATACCAAGACGAATAAGATAAAGAAGGAGAATTGAGATGTGGGATCAAGAAAAATATCAAAAAGCGATTGCGTTTGCTGGTTATACGCATAGGAATCAATTAGTTCTTGGAAAAGAATATAATTATGTTGTACATATTAGTAATGTCGCCGCGGAAATTGCCCGACTAATAATGGTTGATGAGGCAATATTAATATATAATGAACTTAAAGGAATTCTATAATTTCTAGGAAACAGGTTGAAAGAAAAAATAAAAGAACATGAAGAATATTTATAAAGAATAAAATTATGTACGCCCCCGCTGTGCGTGACAGATGCGTTTACGCAGAGCCGCCTTATGGTAGATCAGACTACGACTCTTCTCGCGGTTTTTCCCCATTCCAAACATTGTAAATAACTGAAACGTTGTACAAAATTGCACAAAAAAGTGTAGAAAATACTGTTAAAACACTTGACATAAGATATATCATGGTATATATTGAATTTTGAGGTAAATATATGCAAACAGCACGTTTATTTATTAATGGAAGAAGTCAGGCGGTAAGGCTCCCAAAAGAATATCAATTTAAGGGAGAAAATGTATATATTCAGAAAATAGGGGACGCGGTAATTATATTCCCTATGGACAAAGAATGGGAGACATTTTTATATGGGTTAAATAGTTTTTCTGACGACTACTTTTTAGAAGAAAGGGATCAGGGGAAGAATCAAGAAAGGGATGAAATATAATGTATATGCTCGATACAAATATATGTATATACATTATCAAAAAGAAAACGGAACATGTACTAAAAGAACTACAGAATAAAAGGAATGACGGCTTGGCAATTTCAACAATAACATTAGCGGAACTTGAATACGGAAATGAAAACAGTCAATACAAAGAAAGAAACAAAATAGCGTTAATGCAATTTTTGGCAATAATTGATGTAAAACCATTTGATGAAAAAGCGTCGCAAGAATTTGGAAAGATAAAAAAGGATTTAAAGGACAGAAACTGTTTAACGGGTCCGTATGATATGTTAATAGGGGCGCATGCCAAATCGCTGGGTTTAATACTTGTAACGAACAATGTAAAGGAATTTGAAAGGATAGCTGATTTAAGAATAGAAAACTGGGTATAAAAACATTGGGAGGTGCCAGGCACCAAATTCGCAGCGCCGCGTATAGTGTCCACCCCACCGCCGACCCGCTCCCCCCGCAAAAGCCGCCACATTGCCCACCTTATGTCCCGGTGGAAACCATTCGCTGGGGATATACGCAGCGAGACCGTAATCTGCCATTAAGGGGCGCATGGTGCAGGAGTCAGCCCGGAGACTTGGGGAATATACAAAAAATCCACAGGTATAACGGGCTGCTAGCGGGGAATTTCTAACCCTGCCGCGGCAAGAATCTCCTCGGAAACTCCCATTGCCCTGAGTTTCCGGGCGGTCTGTTCCTCAGCCAAGCGGACAGCCTGCTCTTTTTCCCGGGCGATCTTTTCCTCGAACTCATCAAATACCTTGTTATAGTCAATAATGCCGATATCTTCCCAGTTCTCCAAATTTTCCCACATCTCAGGCTCCTTAACTTCCTCAGTATATCCCCGG
>JAISEA010000057.1 GCA_031264475.1 Treponema sp.
GAGCTAAGCCAGTCCGCGATACCCGCGTCGTAAACCCTGTCAAAGTCCGCAATCGACGCTGTAATCGATTCGGTATAGAGTACCACGCCCTTGTCTATCAGGGTCTGCTGTAAGGGACCAATAGCTGTAAGCGGCGCTTTTGTGGAGACGACAATACCGGGGCGCGCGTTGGTCATAGCGATATTGTAGGCGTTGACGATGAGTTCAGGCGCCCATGCGTATCCATTTGCCAAGGCTCTGATGTTCATCTCATCATTCCCTAAAAACAGACCGTTCATAGGCAGAGTGTAGTCTATATTCTGGGGACTGTTCTGAATCCACCCATCTGGCGCACTAGGGACGAGTTTGGGCAAACCATCAACTAAGGTATGAACGATGTTTTCGGGGCCGGTTTGTATGAAATGGTAGTTCTCGTATTTGGCAAGCCAGTTGAGGTACCGCATCGCCGCTTCAGGTTGCTTGGACGCGATAGGAATAAAATAGAACAAGCCAGCCGCATCATAGGAACTTTTGTGCGTTATGCCGTCAGAGCTTGTAGCGCAGTCAACCGGCACCATGTCCGCGGTGGGGACGTTTTTCCGTAAATCCGACAGAACGCCATTAGGCTCCCGGTATATGTCGTCCCACGATTGCGAATAACTCCCCACGACCCCGCTCTTAATGAGGTTGTACTGCGCATCGGAGCTGGACGTGTAAAGCGGGAAATTCCTATCAACAAGCCCTTCGTTGTAGAGCTTGTTTATGAAACGGACACCCTCTTTATAGCCCGGAATGAGGAAATTACGTTCCGCAATCTGGTTGATCCACAGCTCTTTATCGCTGATATTCGGGTCAAGGAAGGAGTCCATAATATTCGCCGCTGTCCACCGGGTGTCGGTGGTCATGCTGAAGGGAACGACATTCTCTTTACCCACATTACCCGGATCTTGTTCCTTAAATGCAACTAACGCCTCATACCATTCTTGAGTGGTTGTCGGCAGGGAGAGACCGAGCGCGTCGAGCCAATCTTTGCGGATGAATATGTTCCGCAGGGCGACGTTCATACGACGGCTTGGGATGAAGAAGAGCTTGTTAGTAGTGTTGTCGAGCTGACGGCGAATCATATCCCGCCCCGGAAGCGCGTTGTCAGGTCCGAGGAATTCTTTCAAGTCTTTGAGAAGCGTTTCGGTATAGGGGGCAAGGTCAAAAACACCGCCCTGCATCGCCCAATTGTTGATGTTATCCGCGCTATAAGTGTAGCACACGTCTGGCGGATTACCCGCGGCCATCAGGTTGATAAGGGACTGGGTCTCTTCCCAACGGGGAACAGCCACGAATTTGACGATGATATTCTCGTCTTTCAGTATTTTTTCTTGAATCCACTGGGTCCACTTATTATTAGTCGGGTCTGTTTTCCCACCGTCAGTGCCGCGGTCAAATATTTCTACCGTTATTTCGATAGGCTTGTTGTCATTTGATGCGGTTGTTTTCTTATCGCATCCCGTCATTAAAACGACAGCGCACAAAGTCGCCGCCGCTACCTTGAAAGATTTTCTTTTCATTCATTTCTCCTTGATTTTTGGCGAAGTAAAAAGTAAGCGACGCACGCGCCGCTCCTTTCCTATTATCCTTTCACCGCCCCGATGGTAACACCTGAAATAAAGTAACGCTGTAGCCAAGGGTACACGACCAGAATAGGCACGGTGGCGAACATGACAGCCGCGGCTTTCATGCCATCCCCTGTGGCGGGAGCGGCTCCAGATAAGCCTTCCTGCGTGGCGATTTCTATTGATGAAAGGTTATTGATGATATTGTACAGTTTCAACTGTATAGGGTGATAGGCGGGCGCAGACGTAAGGTAGAGTAGAGCGTCAGAAAAGCCGTTCCACCGTCCCACAGCATAGAATAGAGCAAGAGTCGCCAACACAGGCATAGACAAAGGCAAGTAGATGCGGATGAGTACCGTGAAGGGATTAGCCCCGTCCAATTCAGCGGACTCGCGCAGACTGTCCGGCACGCCATAGAAGAAGCTCCTCAGAATTATCATGTTGAACACCGACAAACAGTTTGGAATTATCAGTACAAGCGGGTTATTCAATAACCCAAGGTTCTTTACCAAGAGATAATTCGGAATGGTGCCTGCGCTGAAATACATAGTAAAGATAATAATGATGTTGATTACGGACTTCCCCTTGAGATTATCATAAATAAGAGGGAAAGCGCAGAGAACCGTCATAGCAAGAGAAGCAACCGTACAGACGGCAGTCAAAAATATAGACCATACCATAGAACGGGAAAAGGATTTGTCCTGAAATACATACTTGTAAGAATCCAGCGTCGGGTCAACAGGCAATAGGGACACTTTACGATTCACAATAGCCATTGGGTCGCTGAGAGAACGCGCAACCAGATTCAATATAGGGAAAAGACACACAAATATCACCAGAAGACAAAAGCACGCGATAACGGCGTCCCCAATTTTCCGCGAATGTGATTTTACCATGAAAACTCCTTTAAATTTAGGCGTTGTAAAAGCAGGTTCAACAACGACCACTATTTTCTATAATTGTTACCAAATTCCTCGTTCCCCAGCTTTCTTAGCGATGGCGTTTGCGGCGAGCAGGAATATGACGCACACAAGAGATTGGAAGAGTCCTATTGCCGTTGTGTAGGAGAACTGCATAGAGCGGATACCGACGCGATACACCATAGTACTTATGACGTCCGCGACTTGCATAACCGTAGGATTTGCCAACGTATAGGGACGGTCGAATTCGCTGCCGAGTATACGACCAAGATTCATAATGAGAAGTACCACGATAGTAGGACGTATGCTGGGCAGGGTAACGTGCCAAATCTTTCGTAGACGTCCTGCGCCGTCAACTTCAGCCGCCTCGTAAAGCTCCGGGTTTATGCTCGTAATTGCGGCAAGGTAGATGATAGTGCCCCACCCCATCTCCTTCCATACGCCGAGTCCCACATAGGTCGCTATCCAGAGGTGGTTCTCCATAAGGAAATTGACAGGCTGGTGTCCAAGTTTGGTAAGCATCATATTGACGACTCCGCCAGACGGAGCGAAGAGCTGAAACGCCATGCCGCTTATAATAATCCACGATAGGAAGTGAGGCAGATACACAATGGTTTGCGTGAATTTCTTGTAAGAGCGAATGTTTAGTTCGTTTAGCAGAATCGCAAGGATGATAGGCGCCGGAAACCCTACGATGAGGTCAAGGAAATTGAGAACGAGTGTATTACGGAGCGCATTAAAGAAGTCTCTGGATGTAAAAGCCTCTTGGAACCATTGAAGTCCGACCCACGGAGAGTCCCAAACACCTCGGAATATATTATAGTCCTTAAAGGCAATGACGATATTCACCATAGGCACATATCTGAAGACCAGAAAAAACGCCATCGGGAGGATCAGCATAGCGTAAAGCATCCATGTACGCTTGAAATAAGCCTTACCGGCTTCTGAATGGTTGCTATGTAACATAAAAAATAGTGTAGCAGGCTTTAGAGATTATACAATATGAATAAACTATATATTTTCTGTAAAAAATAAAGGACTGCTAGTATGATATTTTATTGTTTTATTGTCCAAATTATGCGAGACTCTTAAAAATATTCAAGATATATTGACAAAGAAGGGTTTATATTATAGAAAATATTAAACTATGAATGAAATGAAACTATACCAGCCTATTCCGCTTTTTTCTCCATTATCATCTGAAATTCGGCGGGTACTTAATAACATACCGTCCCTCATTGACGAAGTATTTCCTCTGCCGAGGCAGTTTAAGAGAGCGTTGCCCCGTGACGTCGCTGAATTGTCGTTGTCTCTCACCGCGGAACGTGGAACGCGGCGCCTCTCTTATCTGACGAGTCCGCCTATGCTTTCCGCATACCTGCGTTATTTTCTGCCATGGAATGTATTCCGTTTATGCCGCCTTCTGCCGAATCTATCTTTTTCCCTTAAAAACGGCGATTCGATTGTGGACCTGGGCGCTGGTCCTCTGACGCTCGCCATAGCGCTTTGGATAGCGAGACCCGATCTGCGGGCGTTGTCGCTTGAATTCCTTTGCATAGACAGGGTAGGCGCCGTTCTTGAAGCTGGCAAGAAACTATTTGCCGCACTTGTAGCGAAAACCGGTGGGGGAAATTGGAGAATTAAGGTCGTAAAAACAGACATTTTTGAATATGGATTCAAGAAAGGGATGGCTCCCAAAAGCGAGCCTCGCAAAGGCGTGGCTTTATTGTGCGCGGTAAACGTATTCAACGAAAGTCTGCCTTCTCACGGTTCCGTGTTGAAGGAAGCGGAAAAAGCATTGCGGTTATTGCGGCGTTTTTCGGATACGTGCACACAATACCTTATTGTGGAACCGGGCGTACCGCAATGCGGCGCGTTTATCGTGGCTCTGCGTTCCGCGCTTATCAACGACGGCGTTTTTCCTTTGTCGCCTTGTCCGCACAAGACAGGTTGTCAATTTTTGGAAAATAGAAGTAAATGGTGCCACTTCGCCTTTGGGACCGACGACGCGCCTGAGTCGCTTCTGCGCCTGTCCGCGTCTGCGGGTGTCCCTAAAGAGCGAGCTGTATTGAGTTTCCTGTTCGCGGGCAGAGCGACTGACGGTGTTTCCACGCCTGCAAAGGGACAAACGTCCGCGCGTATCCTTTCAGACGCTTTTTTCCTGCCCAACGGGGAGAAAGCTTGTTATGGTTGTTCGGAAAAGGGACTAGCGCTTATCCGAGGTGAAAGGCGTATTATAGAAAGATTGGATTCTGGCGATCTATGCTCTCTTGTCTTTACGAAACCCGAAAAACGCGATAAGAAGAGCGGAGCTTTGATTGCCGCTCTGTCGTTGCCGCCTACTTGACTCTATTTTTGTGATATACTATTCTTTGGATTAAATAAAGGAGTTCATGTGGCAAAAGAAGAAGCTATTGAAGTAACAGGCATTGTGAAAGAGGCTCTGCCGAATACTATGTTTAGAGTGGAGCTTGACAATCAGAACGGACACATCATATTAGCGCACCTTTCTGGCAAGATGCGTAAGCACTATATCCGTATAGTCCCCGGCGACCGGGTGAAGATGGCGCTTTCCCCTTACGATTTGACTCGCGGGCGGATAGTCTATCGTGAAAAGTAATCAGGTGAAGCCTGTTACTTCCCAATGGGTGTTGTACGAAAGGTTTCCCCCGCTGTGCTCGACAAATCAAAGAAATTGAATAAATAAGAAGGCGGGCGCGTTTTCCAAAACAAGATCGCCCGCGTCCTCCCTTTTGTTGCATCCCCTTCGTTCTAGCCCTGCCTATGCGGGTCTTCCATTACCCTCCCTCCCCCACCAAAAAAAACAACGTACCCACAAACTGAACATTTTCTGGTAAGTCGGTGTCTGACCCCATGCCTCTGACACCAAGCCTGCTACTTCGCGGTAATCGCTTCGGGATTTTAAGCGCAAGAAGAGGGGCGCTATTTCCACACGCGAGGCGTGTTTAAATACTTCTTAATAGGTGTTGTCCGAAAGGCAGGCATAGCCTGTTTCAATACTTCACAAGGGGTGTTGTCTGAAAAAGGGCGCCGCTTCCACTGACTTGACGGTTACGCTTGCCTTGCAAGCGTAACCTCCGCATTATCTGACACCGCCGCCCGTCTCGTCTTTACTCTTTGCTCATTGCTCTCTACTCTCTGCTCACTAGTAGGAGGGGCACGTCTTTCCCTAAACGGAGGGCGGCAAACAGACGCCCTTGTGGTGCGCCCTCCTGTCTTCAGCCCGCAAGCGCGGTCTTCCGCCACCCCCCAAACTCGCGTGTCTGACACCGCTCCGTACCTGACGATAAAAAAGGAGCGGATTTGACCGCTCCTTTAGAAACTTATCGCAAAACTAGCACGCACGACCCCGATGCCTGACACTCGCGCCTGGTCCCCGCGCCCTGACACCACCGCCCGGCTTGCACCCCGGACGGCCTTTTCTTCCTTTGCTCATTGCTCTCACGCGCACACCGCCCCGTTCTGTGATGGAACCACCCCGATCCGACGACGCCAAGGCACCATAGACGTTCCCTAATCGGACAGGACGGCAGGCGCGGGAGACTCATTTCCCGGCTGTTTCA
>JAISEA010000080.1 GCA_031264475.1 Treponema sp.
AGATGTTCCAAAGCATTGCTGTGTCGTCCTGAAGCGTAGTAAAAGAAACCAGAAGTTCGGTGAATCTTCTCGACATTGATGTTGTCGTAGCGATAAATAGTTAAAAATCTGGATATTCCGTCAGTCTCAAGGATTCTTAACATGGAATTCCGCGCAAAAGCGCCGGAATCCCCCTGCCAGAGCGTATCAAGGGCGATTATTTCCTTGGAAATCTCCTCCATCTCAGTATAGTCACGCTTTGTTTTGAGAATATCAACTATTTTATAGAGAATCTCTATGTCAAACGCCTGATTTTCAAGGTTGAACCTTTGTTCGTGAGCTTTTTTGTACTGTTTGAGAGCGAGAGTCAACTCGCCTTCGATACGGTAGACTTCGCCCAGCCAGTATTCGGCTTCTGGGTAATTCTTCAAAGCGCCGATAGCTTTAAGCGCGTTGTTTGCGGAACCGCCCAGAGAATCTCGCGGCATCCGATAGTAAAGCTCTCTGAGCGCCCGCGCCGCTTTATCAAGGTGGTTTTCTGTAATATATTTTTCCACGCCGTCAAGGGAATCACGCATCCGCCTCACCTCTTGGGTAGACAAAACCACTATTAAATCCTGCTCCATCTGCTCGAACATAGCTTTTCTGTCCCGCTTTGCATCCTCAAACGCCATCAAAGCCTGTCCGTAAGCCCCATTCCGAAAAAATGTCTTCCCCTGCTCCAGCAACCACCAATACGCCTTTTCCGCGCGTTGGGCAGACAACACGGAAAAAGGCAGGCAGACCATGACTAATATCACAAAAAATTTTCGCATATAGCAACCTCTATAACTTTTCTAACTCTTCCGCAAACGCCGCGTCCGCGTCTGAAACAGCGACTGTCTTAACGATTTTGCCGCGTCTGAAGAGAACAACCTTGTCCCCGGCTCCCGTTATGCCCAAATCCGCATGACGCGCTTCACCAGGACCGTTTACCACACAGCCCATGACGGCAACGGTCGCCGTCTTATGCTCCGCATAAAGACGGGTCATCCATCTCTGGGTGAAGCTGTGCGTGTCGAAGCTTGCGCGCCCGCATCGTGGACAAGACGTTATCGTAATGCCTTGCGGCTGTAGTCTTCGGCTTTCCGCCACAGCGTTGATGATCTCCCGCGCCGCAATTACCTCGTTCTCAACCGTATCGGACAGGGACACCCGCACCGTATCCCCAATGTTTTCGCTCAAGAGCGTAAACAAGGCTACGGCGTTCCTCACTGTACCCGCGACAAGAGGACCCGCCTCGGTAACGCCCACGTGAAGCGGGACGTCCGTTCTCTGCTTTAGCAGACGATTCGCCTTTATCGTATCGGCAATTCCAGAGGCTTTCACAGATACGAGCGCATTGAAGAACCGAAACGCTTCAAAGACAGCGAGTTCCCGTTCCGCTGCTTGGGTCAGCGCTTCGACACAGTCGATTTCACCGGCGTCCACCTTGAAGCGCAGATCATGGGGAAGACTACCCGCATTCACGCCGATTCGAATAGGGACGCCTTTTGCATCCGCCTTTTCAAGCACCCGCTCAATGTTAGCTTTTTTACCTATGTTGCCCGGATTGATTCTGATTTTTGCGATGGGAAAGTCCAAACACCGCAAGGCTATACGGTAATCAAAGTGTATATCCGCAACCAAGGGCATGGAGACCATTTCCGCGAGCCGTCCCAGAACCTGAGCCGCTTCCAAATCTGGTACCGCGAAACGCAACAGTCCGCAACCCATACGGGAAAGTCCTGCGATGCGGTCGATCAAGCCGCGTCCGGTCTCCCCTTCAACGTCGGTCGCGGTAAGCTTGTCTTTCCACATAGTTTGAATCACGGTGGGAACGCCTTTTCCCACAAAAACTTTGCCCTCGCCTCGTCCGCCAATTTTTATCGTCTCGCAAAACCGCGTCATTTTCATCCTTAAAATCGCCTTAATTAGGAACGGAAAGAATCATCGTATCGCCGATGTTTACTTTTGCCCGCGTAAACCATCCAAGCGGCGCCTCCAGCGCGTATCGGCAGGAACGGCTCGACCGTACCGAAGCGAGGCTTAACGGTTCCATGTCGTGGATTTCCACAATCCGTCCATCGCCAGCGATAAAGGCGATGGACAGGGGAATGTACGTGTTCTTCATCCAAAAAGAAAGGATTTGGTCTCGCTCAAAGACAAAGAGCATCCCCTTGCCGTCCGCGAGGGATTTCCGAAACATAAGTCCGCGTTGTCTTTCCTCTGTTGTTTCCGCGACCTCCGCGGCGAGACTCACATTCCCATCGGTCGTCTGTATCGTTATGGCGGTCGTCCTGAAGGACGGACGACCAGCGCAGGCAAGAAGAAAGAAGGAAACCAGCAAAAAAGAACGAATACCCATAACACGGCGAAACTCAAAATTCATTCAGAAACTCCGCCTGCATTTCCAACTCTTCGTTCCGCGCGGTCGCCGCCTCGTCTAACATTTTGGTAAACACTTCTTTGTCAATGTATTGGATGAAGAGTGGGCGTTCCAAGGTAAGCCTCGTCTTTTCGTCCTCCCAAACGGCTTGTTTTGGGTCAAGAATCTTGGGTTCCCCGTATTTTCTGACGAGAGTCGTATACATCGAATAATAGTCAACTCTGCCTACATCCATAGTGAACGCCATAGCAAAGACTTTTTCATCCTTGATTTGAAAGAGCGCTCTCCGTATGAATGAGAAACCTGTCGTTGTCACATAGTTTTCTGTACGCAAAGGGACAAACGAAATATCGCTTTCTTGAAAATTGAAAAGATCGTCTTGGGCGAGAGCATCTTTCAGTTCGGCAAGTCCCATGCCCAGAGAAAAGGCGCGATAAGCGGAGGGAATGGGTGCCGGTTCCTCATTTGAGGATACTCCATCGGACGTGTTCTGAGCAAACACTTGAATAGAAACAAACAGACAAAAGACAGAAAAAGCTTTTTTCATAACTATCGCCTTAAAGAGGCACTTTTTGCCTCTCTCACCATCCGTTCCCGTCTCTGCATACGCCGATAGGATTCGACTTCTTTCGCTATTTCCATAATATGCTGGACAAAGAATTTGTCGCCTTGTATTTGGATATTTTTATTTTCCAGAAGTTTTGCGATTATGTCCGTTATTTCATTAGTCGCGAGTCCCATCATGTTGGCCAATTCTTTTGGACCAAATTCAAAAGTATAAGCCCTTGTATCGTATACGTCCATTCTGTTTTTCTCAAGCTGGATGAGAAGTGCGTCATAGGCGCGTCCAACAGGGTCGTCTACGAGGGTGTTTGCGAGTTGCTTGTAGATAAGCCAGATACGTTCCGCAAGAAGAGTAGTTAGTCTTGCTATGATTTGCGGCTGGGTGGACACCATACGTTCGAAGTTCGCGCGGTTTACCGCCATGACGACACAGTTTTGGTAGGCTATGGCGCTGGCCGAACGGGGCTTTGACTCCAAAAGCGCCATCTCTCCGAATATATCGGTCTGTTTAAGCATCGCGAGAAGTACTTCTTTGTTGTCGACGATTTTAGTTATTTTGACGGAACCTTTTTGGATGATATAAAGCTCATCGCCCGGCTCGCACTCAGAAAATATCATAGCGTCCTTGGGGTACTCGCGAATGATTTCTCCGGGTGGAAAGTCCAACTTTGCGGATTGGGCGAACCGCGAAATTCTCGTCATTATGTCGCCGGCTTTGTCAAAATTTTCACCTTCAGGACAATATTTCCTGTAGCGGCTATAGGCGTAATAAGCCTGATTGTATTGTTTAAGCTTCGCGTAATAATTCGCCACATTGAAAAGATGGGATGCATCTTCAGCCGCTGTACTCTTGAGCGTAATGCGTGTGAGGGCTTCGTCCAGATAGCGCATACGCTTCGAGAACTGCATGATAATTTTCATGGCGATAGCCGCGCTATTGGTGATGAGTTGCGGAAATTGTTCCTTGAACACCGCGATAAGCGTTACATCGGTGAGCGCCTGCGCCGACTCGATGTGCGAATGTGAAGACATAGTTGAAACAACCCCGAAGAAATCCCCAGGACCCAAAATATTGCCGCCTTCCTCATGCACAACCTCTACTTCTTTTGAAATACGAATGTTTCCCTGTCGTATTATAAAGAAACGATCGGCAATTTGTTTATTGCCTTCAACCATTATAAAAGCGTCTTTCTTAAAATTAACAAACGTAAGCTGTAATCCAGCCATAATATCCCCTTCGTTGTATTATATAGCCGATTGCCTTTTATTGTCAACTTCTATTTTCAGAGAAGTTATTTTTGCTGTCCGGACAAAATATGTCTGACACCGAGAATAACAAATAGTATGAGCGTCGCCTAGCGTTTCGGATGTATGCGGCATTTTTGTCAGCCTCGATAAAGGATTTGTGAAACAAAAACCAGGGACGGAAAAACGTCTGGCACCATATCGTCTTGAGCTTGTTGACGGCGCGGTCTCGGTCAAAACCTCTGACACCTCATCCGTGAAGTTGCGGGCTATAGCCGTAGACTTGCGGAGGGTAGCCGTAGACTTGCGGAGGGTAGCCGTGGATTTGCGGGAGGTGGCGTAGAAATTGCGGGAGGTCGCGGAGAAGTTGCGCGAGGTCGCGGAGAAGTTGCGCGAGCTGGCGGAGAAGTTGCGCGAGGTCGCGGAGAAGTTGCACGAGGTCGCGGAGAAGTTGCGCGAGCTGGCGCGGAAATTGCGCGAGCCATCGGGAAAGGCTCTCCAGAGCCCCGATACCATAAAGATACAGAAGGTTTATTATAGCAAGGTGTCAATCATCCCAAGCATCCATAATCAGAGGGGTGTCAATCAACCCGATCATCTCATAATCAGAAGAGTGCCAATCACCTCAAGCACAGAGTTAGTTTCGTGTATTGGGAAAATGTCTGTTGGAAAGGCTTATACGCCGCGCAGTAAATCTCTTGGTTTTGAGCCGTTGGCAGGTCCAACCAGCCCGCGACTCTCCATTTCCTCTACGAGGCGCGCGGCTCGGTTGTAGCCGATTTTCAGTTTGCGCTGAATATAGCTTGCGCTCGCCTTGCCTTGTTGAAGCACAATCTCCCACGCTTTTTCATAGAGTGGATCGTTCCCTTCGACGAAAAGTTCCTGTTCCATGTTATCATCATCGTCAAAGAAGATTTCATCGTCGATATAGTCTGGCTTTCCAAGCGTTTTGACATAATCTACCAGCCGCTCGACTTCTTCTTCGGACACAAAAGCGCCTTGCATACGCACGGGGAAGGGATCGACAATGCCTGCATAGAGCATATCGCCTTTACCGAGTAGTTTTTCCGCTCCGACGACGTCTATGATGATGCGGCTGTCCGTCTTGCTCGCCACCATAAAGGCGATGCGGCTGGGGATGTTCGCCTTTATGAGTCCGGTGATGACGTCAATAGACGGGCGTTGCGTGGCAAGCACGAGGTGAACACCCACGGCGCGGCTCATAGCGGCAAGGCGGGAGAACGTTGACTCAAGGTCTTTACCTGTCGTTGCCATGAGGTCCGCGAATTCGTCGATGACAACCACGATGTAAGGCATATGCTCCGTGGCGATGTTGCGCTCTCTGATACGTTTATTGTAACTCTTGATGTCGCGGACACCCATCGAGTCCAAGCACGCATAGCGCCGCTCCATCTCGCATACGCAGTATTGTAGGGCTTGGAACGCCTTTTTCGGTTCTGTAATGACCGGCGTGAGGAGGTGTGGAATGTCGTTGTAGAGTTTGAGTTCCACGATTTTGGGATCGATGAGGATGAGACGGACTTCGTTGGGCGAGCGCCGATAAAGGATCGATAGAATCATGGCATTGACGCACACGGACTTGCCTGAGCCGGTCGCGCCCGCGATGAGGAGGTGGGGCATCTG
>JAISEA010000095.1 GCA_031264475.1 Treponema sp.
TCGTCGTCATGATAAAGCCCTCCTAAATATTTATTCCCGACCCTACGGTCGGTCCAAGAGAACAAAGTGAACGCGGCTTGAAGCCTTGGGTCTGCGCCTCTCCCCCGATAGTGTCTGACTCTCCCACGACAGGGTGAGACTCTCCCACGACAGGGTGAGACTCTCCCACGACAGAATCCGACTCTCCCACGACAGGGTGAGACTCTCCCACGATAGGGCGAGACTCTCCCACGACAGGGTGAGACTCTCCCACGACAGGGTGAGACTCTCCCACGACAGAATCCGACTCTCCCACGATAGAATCCGACTCTCCCACGACAGGGTGAGACTCTCCCACGACAGGGCGAGACTCTCCCACGACAGGGTGAGACTCTCCCACGACAGGGTGAGACTCTCCCACGACAGGGTGAGACTCTCCCACGACAGGGCGAGACTCTCCCACGACAGGGCGAGACTCTCCCCCGATAGTGTCTGACTCTCCCACGACAGGGCGAGACTCTCCCACGACAGGGCGAGACTCTCCCACGACAGGGCGAGACTCTCCCACGACAGGGCGAGACTCTCCCACGATCGGAAATAATCCAGACAATAGAGAATGTGGAATATTTATTTTGTTTAGACTTAGTAGGAAGTGGGGGGGGGGGCCATATTCATGGGGACACTTGCGCGGGGCGCGCAATTTCTTTGAGAACGATTAGTTGTCCTTAAAGTCCTTTTTGATTCCATTTATTTTAATAGCCTCTGTCATTTATTTTATGCTATATCTTTAAGAATTGTCAAGTGATTTTTTATTTTTGAATAAGGCGCCGCGCGTCCGCGGCATTGGAACGATGTAACGCAAAGCTGGACGGGAAGCCGATGGACTGGAAGAGGCTCTGCCGAGCCTCCTCTGGATTGCATCGGCGTTCATTATTTCACGGATAGACTTATGATGCGGGATTGGGCGAGGTTGGACCACACTTGGTCGGTTGCCCATTTACTCAAGACCACGCGGTAAGCTTCAAGCGCGGCTTCTTTGTTGTTCTGAGCCTCGTTGAGCCGCCCTATGGCGAATTGGGCGCGGGACGCTCCGGGGAAGTCAAAATTTGCGGCTTTGGCGTAAAACTCTATGGCGCGGGCAAGGTCCCCTTGCTCCTCAACCGCGACCGCCGTGTTGTAGAGCGCGACAGGCTCAATGTAAGCGCCCGCGCCCGCAACCGCCGCGTTGCTCCACGCTTCTTCAGCCTCCGCCCAGTTGTCCTTTCCCGCGTAGATATTCGCCATGATGGTGAAAGCCCGCGCCCCAGCATAGCCCTTGTGCTTCGGAGCGAAAGCCGCCAACTCGTCCAAAAGCGCCTGCACGTCCGCGGCTTTTGCCTCGTTGTTTATATCAATCTGCAAAGTATCAAAACGGCTTGAAAAATCCTCTACCTGCGCGATGGCTTTCGTGTTAAGCACTCTGACAACGCCATTGGTAACGCTGAAAGCTATTATGCCCACAATCACAACAATAAAACCAATGAGAAACCCCACGCGGTTCTTCTGGATGAAATCATTCAATCTTTGGGCGAATTTTGTTTTGCCTTCCTGTGTCGCGGGTTCCACAACTTCTAACTTTTCTATTTTTTCCAATTTTTCTTTAGCCATATATATCTCCTTATTTAACAATTACTCCTTTATTCCCAATTCTTGAATCAGTTTGGACAGGTACGTCCGTTGAATATCCAGGGCTTTCGCCGTCTCTGTCTGGTTCCAACCGTTTTCATCCAACGCCTTCTTGATAAAACGAGTCTTAAAAGCGGTAGTCGCGGTTTTGAGGCTGTAAGTTTCTTCTTTATTTTGGCTGGACGTTATGAAAAGGTCGCTTTCGCGCAAGAAGCGGGGACCGTCATCAGGCATGGTCGCCAGCACACACGCCCGCTCAATGCAGTTCTCCAATTCCCGAATGTTGCCGGGCCACGGATACGCAAGCATCGCCTCAATAGCGTCTGTTGAGAAACCAGCGAATATCTTCTTCGTTTCCATCATGAACTTCTTTAAAAAGAAATCCGCTAGTTCCGCAATGTCCTCCAATCGCTGGCGCAGGGGTGGAATGAGCAAAGGAAAAACGCTAATCCGATAGTAGAGATCGCTCCGAAATTCACCCTTCTTTATCATAACTTCAATATCGCGGTTCGTTGCGGCTAAGACGCGGACGTCCACCGTTATGGGAGTCGAGTCTCCTACCCTTTCAAAGGTTTTGTCTTGTAGCACGCGCAGGAGTTTAGCCTGCATGGACAGGGATAACTCTCCAATTTCGTCAAGAAACACGGTGCCGCCGTTAGCCGTCTCAAAGCGTCCTTTCCGATCTGCAAATGCGCCGGTAAACGCGCCCTTCTTATGTCCGAAAAGTTCGCTCTCAAAGAGGTTGTCAGGCAGAGCCGCGCAGTTCACCCGCATAAGCGGGGCGTTCTTACGCGGACTGCGAAGATGTATCTGCTCCGCGAAAAGCTCCTTGCCTACGCCGCTTTCTCCCAAGATCAACACCGACGAGTTTGCCTGCGCGATGCGATCAATCGACTCTAGCTTCTCCAAAATGGCTGGGCTTTTCGCAATAAACGTATGATAGCCGTCCGCTGGTTTCTGTTCGCCGATCATCGCAATTTGTAGTTGCCAGATTTCGTCCCGCGCCTTCTTGATGTTCTGCGCGTTGATGATGGCAAGCGCGGCTTGGTTCGCAAGTATCGAGAGCCAATCCAAGTCGTCTTCGGAAAAAAACTGCTCGTTTTTCTTGTTGATGATTTCAATAACCCCGATACATTCGTCCTTGACCCGCATAGGAACGGCAAGCATGGTTTTGCAGAAGTAACCAATCTCATCGGAAATGGAAGCGATATGTCGCTCGTCATTCTCCGCGTCAGCCAGCACCACAGCCTCGTTGTGTTTGACAACCCAGCCCGCGATGCCTTCGTCTTTGGTAATCTGAAACCGCTTCACCGCCGTTCCTTTAGGTCCAAGGGCGACTTCAAAGTAGAGTAAATTGGTTTTCCTGTCGAGAAGAAGAAGACTAGCCGCTTCCGCATCGCAGAGCTTCGCCGCTGAGTCGATGATTTCAGTCAACAGACCGGTAAGATCCTGAATACTCGAATTAATACGGGTGTTAATGTCAACGAGTGTGTTAAATTTTTGAATATCAACGGTCTGCATTTCTTTTTAGGAGTAGGGATGAGATTCTTGTTAATAAACGGAATCCATTTGTTTCAAGCAATGCCCTATAACAAAAACCCTCTCTCTATTCCCCCTTCTGTCTCAAAAGCTCGCCAAAGGGATTGTAAGTTGAACCGTCTCCCCCGTCGGTAGCCATATATTGCGAGACCTCATCGCGCTGGAGTTTGCGCTGGTAATCGCGGATGGAGAACGCGGCTTTCTGTCTGTCAGGTTGCAGCTCAATGACAATAGCCTTGATCTTGTCGCCAATCTTGTACCGTCTTAGAGCTTCGTCCGGTGTTTCGTTTGAATTTTCAGAAAGATTTGACTTGTGAATCAGTCCTTCAATGCCGCCGGGCACCCTGACGAAAATACCAAAATCAGTAACAGAGGAAACTTCGCCCTCTACGAGCGAGCCTTGCCGATAAGCAGACGCAAAACTCCGCCACGGGTCATCGGTGAGCTGTTTGATACCGAGCCTGATGTTCCGCTTATCCTTTTCCACGCCGATGATCATAACTTCGACTTCCTGCCCCACCTGCAATTCACTTGCCGGACGTTTCACCTTCTTGGTCCATGAAATGTCGTCCGCATGGAGGAACCCGTCAATGCCTTCTTCTAGCTCGATAAACGCTCCCGCGTTGGTGATCTTCACCACTTTGCGCGCAAACTGCGTTCCAACAGGGTACCGCTCCTCTATCGTTGTCCATGGATTTGCCGTTACCTGCTTCAAACCTAGTGAAACCCTGCCAGCCTGAAGGTCATAGCCCAGAATCATACACTCAACTTCAGTCCCTATGGTTACCATGTCTTCCGGCTTCTGCACTTTTTTCAACCACGAAAACTCTGAGATGTGGGCAAGTCCTTCAATACCTTCTTCAAGCTCGATGAACGCGCCAAAATCAGTAAGCTTTGTTACCTTGCCTTTCACAATATCGTTGACGTGAAATTTCTCCTCGAAGTGTACCCACGGATCGTCTGTGAAGTGTTTTATAGAAAGATTGATACGTTTCTCAACAGGGTCAAGACGAATAACTTTGAGCTTGATTTCCAGCCCTCGTTTCACAAAATCCTTGGGACGGTTTACATGACCCCAGCTCATGTCATTAAGATGCAGGAGTCCATCGAACCCACCTAAGTCTATGAAAGCGCCGAAAGAAGTAAAGCTTTTGACGATCCCAACCACGTCCCCGCCTATAGGGGTTTCCGCAAAAAAGGCGTCTCGTTTTCTCTCTATTTCTTCTTCAAGCCATTTACGACGGTTTACAACGATGTTTTGTTTACCCTCGGAATGGAGGCGTTCCACATAGACATGAGTCTTTAAGCCGAGGAGTTTTTCCGGATTATCAACTTTCTGTATATCGGATTGGCTAATGGGGAGGAAAGCATGGGCGTCTTGTCCCATGTAAACCTCAAAACCTCCTTTGACGGACTTTTCAATTACCGCTTCAACAGGTAGATGCTTTTGAACCGCCTGTCGCAGATTCTTCCAAAAGAGCTTCACGTCAGCCTTCTGTTTTGAAATGACGACTTCCCCGTGCCTATCTTCTTTCATCACGAGAATGACCATTACCTTATCCCCTATCTGAGGCGGGGCGGTAAACTCCGATACAGGTATCTTGCCCTCGGACTTGAGGTTCACGTCAACGAAAACATGATCATTCGCTATCTGAATGACTTCGCCTTCGACGAGTTGCCCCTCCTCAGCCAAATCGAGAGATTTGAGATACTCTTCTTGTAACTGCATCTGGTCGGCTTTTTGTTCAACCGCCAGAGTCCCCTGATTGGTGTCCTGCGGTTTCAAGCCCGCTTCCACTTCCATCTTATCCATAATTGATTCCTTTTTTAAAGACCGTTCTTTATTTTACAGCCTTAATAATATACGTTAATAATTTGTCATAAGTTTGCTCAATAGTCAAGCCCGCTGTATCCAAAATCGTTACCCCGTCCACGATTTTTAGGCTACCTTCAGTCTTGTTGCGGTCGAATTCGTCTCGTTTCTGTATGGCAACGGCGATTTCTGCAAGAGAAAGCTCTGAAACGCTCTGCTCAAACCGACGCTTTGCCCGTGTTTCAACCGAAGCGTTAAGATAAAAACGATGTTCCGCATCAGGAAAGACCACACTCGTCATGTCCCGTCCTTCAACAACGACGTCTATATCCCTTGATATTCTACGGATGAGTTCATTAACTATGTGCCGAATCGGAACAATAGCCGACAGTAAAGGAGAGTTTTTATCAATTTCGTCGGAGTGGAGTAGGGCTTCGACATTTTCCCGGTCAAGAAATATTTCTCCCTCGCGGTATGCTATGTCTGCCTGTTGTGCGAACATGACAACCGCGTCGGGGTTCTTTAAGTCTATGCCTTTTTTCAAACAGCCAAGCGTGAAGGCGCGATAGATGTTTCCGGAATTGATATAGGTCAAATGAAGCCGCTCTGCGAGAAGTCGCGCAATGGTGCTTTTTCCCGCTCCGGCGGGTCCATCAATGGCAATTACCATGCGAATATGGTATACTGCTTTTGAAAAATAGTCAAGTAGGGGGAAATATCATGGTAAAACACGAAAACAACCGCTTGTTCCGGTAATCTCAACTTTGCAAGCCCTCTTGAAACAAAATTGATTGCGTAGTATACTGCTTTTACAAAAAACAAGCGCCTATTCGTGGCGTTCTGATTATAAATCAGGAAATTTTGTTTTGAAATATGGGGGGAAAATATGACGATAAACGATGCGGTAACAATACTTGAAGGACAGTTTTTTTCCGGCGAATCAAACGCCTCTATGGAAATAGTTTCTGCCTGCGGCGCGGATCTAATGAGCGATGTGATGGCTTTTGTAAAAGACCGGGTGGCGCTTCTCACGGGCTTGGTGAATCCACAGGTCATCAGGACCGCCGAACTTTTAGACATTCATTGTATCATATTTGTCCGCGGGAAGGTTCCAAGCCGCGACATGATAGATATGGCTCAAGATTCGGACATCATCTTGGTAGGCACAAAACTGTCCATGTTCATAGCGTGTGGAAAACTCTATGAAGCAGGTCTCAAAACCGGAGGAACACGCTGTATTTAAATATAAAAGAAGAAAAGAACCTGTTAAGGCAAAGAATGAAACTATTGCCGTTGCCTGCGCCGAACACGGCGGCTCAAGAGAACAGGGCGTATACAGCGATGCGGAAGCAGTGGACGTGTTACAAAACAGTTCTCCTTTTCCTTTCAATGAGGGATGAGGTTGATACGGAACCGCTTATCAAGGCGGCTTTTGAAGATAAGAAAGCTGTTTTTGTCCCAAAGATCATTGAAAACAATCTACATTTTGTTAGAATCGCTGATTTCAATGAATTTGAAATCGGCGCTTTTAATATCAGAGAGCCAAGGGGCGGTGTTGAGCTAACAGGTTTAGATTTTCCCGCGTATATTGTTACGCCGGGGCTTGCCTTTGATAGAAATGGTTGGCGTTTGGGGAGAGGCAAGGGGTATTATGACCGTTTTTTTGCGGAAATCGACGGGAAAGGTTTGACTTACTTGTCTATTGGTCTTTGTTCCGCGGAACATATTGTTGATGAAGTGCCGTCAACGGCTTTTGATAAAAGAATGGATGCCGTTATTGTCGTAGGCTCTTCGGTATTTTGAGAATTACCCCAAAATTCGGTTTGTTTTTGGCGTGTTTGCTGAATTATCCAGAATTACAAAACATGGCGGATTGCCGCATTTGCGGTAAAACGTCAGAAATTTATAAAGAATAGAGGCGGGATTGCTGACAGAGGAGAATCTGTCTTCACCCCGGGCTCTTAATCCCTTGATTAATAAGGAGGTTTTATGCAAAAACCGTTTTTGAAGCTTTTGTTTTTCATCATAGATTGGGACAAGGCAAAGGCGGTCTCGGATGTGTTTGGAGAGCGGCGCTTTGTGTTTATGAACAAAGGGTTGGGAACCGCGAGTTCGGAGATACTTGACCTTTTAGGGTTGGGCAATTCGGACAAGGCGGTAATTCTCTGCCTGAAGGAAGGGAAGTTCACGGAGTTGGTAGACGCGGTGCGGGCAAAACTTGGGGCGCGGAGCGCGGGCGCGGGCATCGCGTTCACCATACCGCTTTCCAGTATCAACGCGCCGGTCATGCAACTCTTTCTCGAATCAATCACTGTTGAAGAAAAGGATGAAACAATGGAAGGAACAGTAGAAATCAAGAACGATCTGATTATGGCGATCTTGAATCACGGATATAGCGATGACTTTATGGCGACCGCCCGTAGCGTTGGGGCGCGGGGCGGCACAGTTATCAGCGCGCGCGGTATCTCCCAGCAAAAAGTCAAGAAGTTTCTGGGAATATCCGTGCAGGATGAAAAGGAAATCATCATCATTTTAGCGGATAGGGAAAAGAAAGTCTCCATAATGCAAGCTGTGAGCGGCGCTTTTGGTGCCTCGTCAAAGGCCGAAGGCATCGTATTTTCTCTGCCGGTTGATCAGGTAATGAGTCTTAACCAGCAATTTTAATATCATTTTAATAAATTTAATCTTATCATAAATACAACAAGGCGGTATGTCGCATACCGCCGCAAAACACCTATACATAACTTTCAATAATCTCTCTTTTGCCCTTTAAACTGTGGCAGGGCGAGTTGAAACTGTGGCGGGCAGACTTAAAACGCCAGCGGGGGGACTTCAAACTCTACAGGATGGAGTTCAAACGCTAGAGATCATAGTATGATCTTTAAAGATCGAAGTCTAAACGCTAGGGATTTGAATTCAAACTCTGGAGGGATCAAGTCGGCGTCAAATATTAAAGCAATTTTCGTGATAATCCTGAATAATCGTCTTACGGGTACGGAGTACCTAGTGGAGAATTCAGTCACGGCAGGGCTGTGATATGGTGTCAGACATCAAAGTATTCTATTCACGAATAAGCGCCGTGACGGACTAAGCAGGGTTTGATGTCAGACATCTCTGCTTGAAGGCGTCATTAAGAAGGTATTAACGCGCTTTGCCTGCTTCCATATAGACAAACCGATTTTCAGGCTATATACTCTATGGGTATATGAATTTCCATGAGAAAAGGAGTAAATATGGAAAGTGTAGATGTTGGAATTTGGTCGGTTTTGCCGCCCGTCATCGCCATCGCGTTGGCGCTTATCACTAAGGAAGTGATATTCTCATTGATTTTTGGCGTTATCTCTGGAGCGGTCATCTATAGCGCGGCTTTGGGGCTTGGCGTTATTGGCGTTTTTACGACGACCATCGACCTTATGATACATAAAATTGCGGACAGCGACAATGCGGCGATGATAATCTTTCTCGCCCTATTAGGCGCTTTGGTTGCGCTCATTACGCGGGCGGGCGGCTCGCGGGCTTATGGCGTATGGGCATCGCGGAAAATCAAAACCCAACGGAGCGCAGGATTGGTAACCGCGCTTCTCGGCGTGTTGATCTTTATTGACGATTATTTTAACTGCCTCACCGTCGGCACGGTCATGCGCCCGATAACGGATAGGCAGAAAATGTCCCGCGAAAAGTTGGCGTACTTTATAGACGCCACCGCCGCGCCTATCTGCGTCATAGCGCCGATTTCCTCTTGGTCAGCGTCCGTCATATCTTATTATCCTACGGAAACCGGCGTTACCGGAATGGAGGCGTTCATCAGTTCCATTCCCATGAATCTTTACGCGATACTCACCATCTTCATGGTCGTCTACCTCGCGTTGCGGAAGAACAGCGACTTTGGTCCCATGGTTGTAGCTCAACGCCGCGCGCTCGAATCGGAAGTCGCCGACGACCAGCTCGCGTCCGCAGACGACGAACTTAGCAAGCTCAATGTATCCGAAAAAGGCAAGGTATTAGACCTTCTCACGCCCGTCATCTTTCTCGTCATCTTCTCGGTGCTTGCAATGCTCTGGTACGGCGGCTATTGGCACATAGGCGAGGACGGCGCCCGCAAGACGCTGTTTCAAGCTTTTGGAGACACTTCCGCTGGCTTCGCCTTAGCGCTCGGCGGGTTCGGCGCTCTTTTCGTCGCGTTCTTCCTCTTCGTGCCACGGAAGCTCTTCTCTTTCTCCGAATTCTTCGTCTGCATAATCCAAGGCGCAAAATCCATGTTCGTAGCGATTGTGATTTTGACCCTTGCGTGGACCATAAGCGGCGTATGTCGAGACCTTCTTGAAACCGGAAAATACGTGGCAGGCGTTGTGCAGGCTTCGTCGTTGCCCGTCGCCTTGATACCAGCGATCATGTTCGCAACCGCGGCCGCGCTCTCCTTCGCCACCGGCACGGCATGGGGAACCTTCGGCATCCTCATACCCATCACTATCAGTATCTGCGACATCGTGGCGCCGTATCTTTCCATAACCGCGCTCTCCTCGGTGCTCGCAGGCTCGGTCTTCGGCGATCATTGCTCCCCGATCTCTGACACCACGATACTTTCGTCAACAGGCGCGCATTGCAACCACATCGCCCATGTGTCAACCCAGATACCTTACGCGGTTACGGTGGCGTGCGTCTGCTTCGTCGGCTACATCATCGCGGGTTTCACCGCGTCGTTGGGCTTCGGGGTAAGCGTGCTGATAACGCTTCTCTCGTCTCTGCTCATATTGAGCGTGGTTCTCTTCATTTTACCGAGAATCTTTCAGACACAGCCGAAGCCTGTTTAACGACTTTGCACAGGCACAGCACGCGAGGCGTGTTTAATAGCTTCTTAACGGCTATTGTCCGAAAGGCGGACCCGCTGACCCCGACGTGACGGAACCACGCTTGCACGCAAGCGTAGCCTGTTTAATATTAAAGGGAAGGCGGATCGTCAAGTGACACCACCTCCGATTTTTATGAACTTGTCAGACGACTTTCTGGGTGTCTGACCCCCGTGTCCCTTAGGACTTGAATACCCCACCATCTTTTATTATACTATGATAATGATTATACGCCGTTCCTTGTCGGGAACTATTTTGAGATACATCATTGCGGAAACTCTTTTCTCTTTCTTGGTTGCTTTTCTCTTTTTCTTTGTCATTTTTTTTATCAATCAGCTTTTACTTTTGGCGCAAACCATACTTACTAAGAAGGTACCGTTTTATCAAGTGGGGCTTTTGGTGCTTTACGCTATACCGTCCCTTATCTCCTTGTCCGCGCCTTTCGCCGCGCTTGTGGGAGTCTTGATGACTGCGGGGCGTTTGTCTTCGGATAACGAGGTGCTGGTTATGCTCTCGTCAGGACTTTCTTACTATAATATATTCGTCCCGACTATCGGGGTCGGAGTCGTCATAGCGCTCCTCTCGTTTTTGGCAAACGATGTGCTTTTACCAGCCGGGACCTTGCAGTTCAATAAACTCTACCGCCGTATTCTCGTCTCAACGCCAGCATTGGAACTTGGCGCTAATTCGGTTAAACGGTACCGCGATACGGTGATTGTTACCGGCGACGTCGCTGGTAATTCTATCAATAACATTTTCATCATGGATAGGACAGGCGAAGGCGAGCGCAGGCTCATCATGGCGAAAGAAGCGCGTCTGCGGGATGCGGGCAAGGAAGGCTTGAGTCTTGATCTGACTAACGCCTTTGTCCAGTCGTCGAAAGAGATCGCCCGCCTTGATTACGACTATGCGTCGAGCGGATTTCTGCGTTATTGGGTGCCGCAGGAAGACATGATACAGGCGGCCGCGTCTATAGGTCCGCGGGAGATGAGTTCTGTGGACGTTGCCAAGGATATTAAAGGGCAAGAAATGGAGTTACAGGAACGGCTTGATGAACAGTATAATATGCTCTTAAAACAAGCCTTTTCTCTTGAAACATCTTTGAGGGAAGGTCCTCATGATGCTTCTTGGAATCGACGTGGTTCCGTCCTTGCCGAAGTGAAGAGAAACATGGAATCAGCAAGAGTCGCCAAGAAAGATCGTAATCTTTCTATATACCGTCTTGAGTATTACAAGAAATTTTCCTTGCCGGCAGGCGCGCTTGCCTTTGTATTCCTCGCGACGCCTCTGGGCTTGCTCGCCAAGCATAGTGGGCAAACCGTGGGCTTCTTGTTAGGAGTTATCATATCGGTCGTCTACTGGGTACTTCTCTTTGGGGGACAGACGCTTGGTTTACGCGCGGGTTTCTCGCCATTCTGGACCATGTGGCTTCCTGATATACTTACCTTCAGTATAGGAATGATTCTATGCGGCTTTAGGATTAGAAAATAACGGAAGTTATGATACTAGATCGTTACCTTGTGAGACAGTTTTTACCGATTTTCATCATAGCCTCCTTCATGTTCGTGATGATAATCGTTCTTCTCGACCTTTTCACTAATCTCTGGCGCTATTTGAACAATCAGGTATCAATCAAGGAAATTCTCGCCGTTTCTTACTATTATATACCCAAGAGCTTCTCCTACGCGCTACCCGTATCCCTTCTTTTCGCGTCCGCCTACACGCTGGGCGATCTCTATGGTAGGAATGAATTGACCGCCATTTTTTCGTCAGGCATCCCCTTCTTACGGTTCTCTCTTCCATTAGTGATCATTGGGCTTGGCGCTTCATTTTTCGCCTTCAACTTTGACGACAAGGTTGTTATTCCTACATTGAAGACGAAAAACGACATGGCACGTAGGCTATTGCATCAATCCACTACGGAAAACAATTCGGATATTGTCATTAAGGCGAAGGGCGGAGACCTCATCTATCTCGTTGATTATTATGATTACAAGCAATTCGTTTTAAACGGCTTGACCATTGTGGAGCAGAATGAGGATGGTACATTCGCGTCTCTGGCACGTGCTCCGAAAGCCAAATGGAACGGCGAGTACTGGGAGCTTACCGATGCGGTTGTCTACAAATGGGACAGGGAATTTCTACGGGCGTCCGCATTGGAGGACAGTACCGCATACGACGAAGACCCTGAAACATTCCGCCGAAACGCGGTAAAACCCGAAGAACTCCCGTCAAGAGAGATAGGTTTCTTGGTTAATGACCTCAAGAACGCGGGGCTTCCTTTCATTTCGGCGCAGGCTGATTACTACCACCGCTATTCTTTTTCCGCTGTTTCTTTCATTGTGATGATACTCTCAATTTCAATGGGTGGACGATTCCGCAAGAACATCCTCCTGATGACCTTGCTATCGAGTTTGATGTCCGCGGTGGTCTTTTACGTCATGGATATGGTTACGATGATGATGGCGCGGCTTGACTACATCCCAACCTTTGTGGGCGCGTGGCTTCCAGTGCTTACATTCTTGATTATAGGCACCCTACTGTTACAGAGCGCAAAAACCTAACAGCCGAAGGCTGTTTAAATACTTCCTAACGGGTGTTGTTTGAAAGGTAGTACCGCTGACCCCGACATGACGGTTCCGCTTGCACGCAAGCGGAACCTACTCGTTGTTAGGGCGCCGCTGTTGTCAACCTTTTTCAGGACTTGACAGTCAAGCACGCGGACGGTGTCAGAGGCGCGGACGGTGTCAGGCACGGGCGGTGTCAGAGGCGCGGCGGAGTCAGACACGGACGGTGTCAAGCACGGGGTTGTACGGGTTTTTTGGGGGAGTGGCGGAAGACCGCGCTTGCGGGGAACCGGAGACAGGGGGGCGCACCACAAGGGCGTCTGTTTGCCCCCCTCCGTTTAGGGAAAGACGCGCCCCCCTTCTTATTATGCCTGTACGACTTCGCTTCGCTTGTCGGGGTCAGCGGAGACTCCTTCTAAATAACGCGTAGGCTCCGCTGTAAGCGTAGCCGTCATGTCAGTGGAAGCGGGTCATCCCTTCGGACAACGCCCGTTGTGAAGTATTCTAACAGGCTGTGCCTGAAGAGTTCTAAAGCTTCTTTAATATTGCCTCGCAAGACCGGGTGTTTCGGAGAGAAAAGCGTACAACAGTCTTCGTAAGGCAGAATAGACGTTTTATACGTGCCAATCTCCTCCGCAATGCGCGTGATGGCTTCCTTATCCATTCCAATAAGCGGACGGAAAACAGGCAAAGTAACAACACTCTGAGCGCAAGCTATGTTTTCCACCGTTTGACTCGCCACCTGCGAAAGACTCTCCCCTGTTATAAGACACTTCGCCCCACATTCAACCGCAATCTCTTCAGCCGCCTTCATCATCGCCATCCGCAAAAGAACCGTTGCCCACGGATGCGGGGCGCGATCCTTGATACGCATCTCAACCTCCGTAAACCTAACCACGTGCAAACGGACGCCCATCGCGTAACGACCAAGTATCTCCGCTAATTCAGCGACCTTTTTCTGCGCCTCCTCAGACGTGAAAGGATACGCATGAAAATGCACCGCATCAATACTCATACCCCGCCCAGCCATGAGAAACCCCGCCACCGGCGAATCAATGCCCCCTGACAAAAGCAATAAACCACGCCCCGCAACACCCACAGGCAGTCCACGCAAACCCTTGACGCTGGCACTGTAAATATAGGCTTGCTCCCGAATCTCCACCGTAATAACCGCCTGCGGCGTCTTGACATTGACCTTTAAGGAAGGAGCGTTTTCCAACACAACACCGCCCGCCTCCGCCATGATACCGTAACTGTCCAAAGGAAAACTCTTATCGGTTCTGCGGGCTTCAATCTTGAAAGTCTTTATACCCTTGCGTTCAAGGACACGGGCTTCCTCTACGCAACCAGCAAGCACAGCATCAACCGTCTTTTCATAAACCCGCGTCAACGCCCAGCCACTTATACCAAAGAGCCGAGAAAAGGCGCTCTCCGCTTGTTCCGCATATTCTTCCGGAACATCCACAAAATAACGCCCGTTTGTAACGCTTATCTTTGACGGGACGCCTTTCAAAAGCGCCTTGAGATTACGCTTCAGAATCTTTTCAAATCCGCCGCGGTTCTCGCCCTTGAGGGTAAGCTCGCCTAACTTTAGAAGATATACCATGTCTTCCTACGGTTCCACCCGCTTTCTGTCTCTGGGAAAGAGACTCGCTTCTTTCACATTGGCAATGCCGAGGATGCGGGCGGTCAGACGTTCACAACCGATGGCAAAACCGCCGTGTGGGGGACAGCCGTATTTAAGCAAGGAAAGGTAGTTGCCGAAGCCCTCCGCCTTCAGCCCGAACTTCGGCAGTACGTCTAAAAAAGCGCGGTAATCGTGTTGCCGCCTGCCACCTGTGGTGATTTCCAAGCCGCGAAAGAGTGCGTCAAAACTCATGGTTCGGCTTGCGTCTAGCGGATAAGTGTAGAAGGGACGGTAACGGCGGGGAAATTCATTGACGAACACAAGCTCCAAGTCGTATTCACGTTTGGACCATTCGCACAAGTAACGTTCAGCTTCCGGCGTAATGTCGAAAATACGCGCGCCGCCGACTCTTGCGGACTCCGCGGACGCTATTTTCACGGCTTCCTCGTAACCTATGGTCGGCGATTTCGCTGTCGAGTCCGCGTTTGGAACAACAGCGTCCCACAGTTTCAACTCTGCGGCGTTCTTGCGTGCGACCTGATCGAAAATGTACGCCAAAAGCCCCTTCTCAAGCTCTATCAAATCCTTTTCCGACTCGATAAAGCCCATTTCCACATCCATAGACACGTATTCATTCAAATGTCGCGGGGTATCGTGTTTTTCGGCGCGGTATGCGGGCGCAACCTCGAAAACCCGTTCCATGCCGCTTGCTACCATTACTTCCTTGTAGAACTGCGGCGATTGGGCAAGGTAGACCTTACGATCAAAGTAATCAACCTCGAACAGTTCCGTACCGCCTTCGGTACCACTACCGACGATTTTACTCGTTTTGATCTCGGTAAAGTCCTGAGAACGCAGGTATGCGGCAAACGCTTCAATAATAGTCGATTGAATATGGAAGATCGCCCGTATTTTAGGATTGCGTACCGACAAGATGCGGTTGTCCAAGGTGGCTTCAATACCGATTTTGTTTATGTCGCCGTTCACCTGATAAGGCAGTTCTGGTTCCGAGCGCGATAAGCAGGTCAGTTCCGTAACGCGCAACTCCGCATTACCCGGCGCTTTCTCGTTAAGCGCGGGTTTTCCCTTGGCTGAAACAACCGATTCCAACGTTATATCCGGCTTGTTTTCCAATACGAGCTGAACGATCCCTGACCTATCCCGCACAATGACGAAGGTAACGCCGCCCATATCCCGAATTCGGTGAACCCAACCTAAGACTTCGACGGCTTCATCTGGTCTCTCTCGCGCTGCCCGCGCTATATCCTTTGCTAAAATACGCATTTTTTCTCCTTTATACCGTGTTTTTCTGTTCTTCTGCAAGAGTATTCTTTTGCATGAAGAGTGCGACCGCCGTTCCCATGAGCGCGTGTATATAGGGTGGCTTTCCCATATTACTTAACACTTCGTTAATCGGCGTTATTTCCACGTCCACATATTCGTCTTTATCGAGATGCTGTGCTGGCAGCTTCTCCAAATCTTCCGCCAAGAAGAAATGTGTATGGTTCGACATGATCGCTGGATTCGGGCTCATTTTTCCTAGATACGTGATTTTTCTTGCGGTGTAGGCGGTTTCCTCTTCTAGTTCCCGCAATGCGGCGGAGGTTGGCGATTCGCCTGTTTCAAAGACTCCGCCGGGAAATTCGAGACTCATTTCCTGCGCCCCGTGCCGCCACTGTCGAACCATAACGAACGCCTTGCCTTGTTCTGTTTCCAGAACGGGCAGGATGATTGCCCAATCTGCGGAGTCGATAACGACGAAGATGCTTGTATCTTTATTATTTGGCGATTGGCACTGGCTTTCGTGTATTGAAAACACGCGGCACTTGAATACGTCTCGGCGTGATTCTTCTTCCCATTTCAACTGATTTTCCATGTTTTACCTCTCTATAAGCGGGATTGTTTAGTTTCAAGCCACCACTTTTCGCAAGTCAAATTCTAGTATATCGGTTGCGCCGAGTCTTTTTAAGAGGGGGAGGAGTTCTGGCACTTCGTCTTTTTTGACTGCGACTCTGACTGCGAACCCGCCTTTTTCGCCGTAGAGGGGGGAAACGGTGGGGCTTCGCATACAGGGAATCGCCGCGACTAGTTCGTCAAAGAGGGATTCCGCGACGTTCATTTC
>JAISEA010000115.1 GCA_031264475.1 Treponema sp.
TAAAGGAAACAAATGAGACAAGGGACATGGCGTTTAAGTCATTATTTGTGAAAGAAAAGGAAACGAAAGGAAAGATAAAGTCAATAAAGGAAACAAATGAGACTTTATAGTTCTTATATTTTCTATTATATGACGCAATGCCGTCCAAGATACCTATTTTCCTGCGGGTATTTGTACCCTCTAAAGGAATGAGCATTGCGATAGGTTTCTTGGATTTACCATACAATATTTTCACTTTTTCCCCATTTTTACCTGATAAAGTATGTCTGAAAAATGAGTCTTTACTTCCGCAACTGTCAACGTCTTCATATTGTCTATTTTAATACATCTTTTTTATTTTTGTCAACATATCTACTAATCGCCTCGCCGATAAGCGGCGAGGCGACATTGTCGCCATTCCCTTCGCGGCTTTAATGTCCCGCCGACAAAACGCCGGTAAAGACAGCGGTGTCAGAGACCGAAGGGCGGGCGTGGGCAATCTCGCTTTCACCCTCCCTTCGGACTTCTCGTCTGCTTGACAATAGTGTCAGACACCGACTTTATTGATGTAATGAGCGGGCTAGGAACGGAGGTCTGCTCGTGTTACGTCAACCTTCTACTCAGGCGAATAGACCCACACCGTGATGTATATGACTCTTAAGGTGTATTTACCTGCCTTCTTGCCATTACTGTTGTATTTCTCTAAAAAGTGCAACCACTCATTGGTTTTATCGGCTTTTTCTTCCCGAGTCAAAACCGTAATAAAGGTAACGTTGCTAGGAATACTAATTGAATGAGGCGTCCACCCTTGCACTCCATACCTAGAACTATAATACCCCGCGCCACTCCCAAATTGATTGCCGATAAACGCATTATCCGCGATAGATTTAACACCTTTACCGATGACAACGTGGGTCAGTCGGTTGTTAGCAAACGCATGTCCCCCAATAGTAGTAACGCTGTCGGGAATATCAATACGGGTCAGTGGGTTGTTTGCAAACACATTATTCCCGATGGCGGTAACGCTCTTACCGATGACAACGCTATACAGTCCACTTTTGGCAAACGCATTATCCCCAATAGTAGTAACGCTATTGGGAATAACAACGCTACCCAGACTGTTATTAGCAAAAGAGCTATTCCCGATGGTAGTAACGCTATTGGGAATGTCAACGCGGGTCAGTTGATTGTTTGCAAACGCATTATTCCCGATGGTAGTAATCCCATTACCGATACTAACGCCGGTCAGTTGATTTTTCTCAAACGCACCATTCTCGATGGCGGTAACCGGTTCTGCCCAGTGTGTTGATGGAATAGTAAGGTTACGGTAGCGGCTGGTATCAACGCCTGAGCGAAAGCCCTTGACAACGCCGTTTTCAACAAATAAGTAAGTATTATCCCCCCACCCGGTAATCGCCGTTATCTGGAAGGGCGTTTGTTCCGATGGCTTCCCGTTGACAGACGCGACCCGTATGGCCATCCCACTGTCGCTTATATCCGTGGCTTTAACCCTGTTGAACCTGATAGTTATGAAATCGTCCTCCTTGTATGAAATGGAGATTTGGTTTCCGTTCCGCCGAGGTTCATATTGCGCGCGCCTGCTATAGGCTTGACTGCCGATAGCCCTGCCTTGCTCGTTGACCAGTTCAAAGACCACGTTTATGTCATGGTACCAGGACGTTGAGAAGGGATTTTGTCGCGTTACGCCGCTCCCGGGACAGTTCCCCAAGCCCCACTCGTTTTTATGACCTGTTCTGTCTAAGCCGTTATACACCGCGCCGTAGACGCTTTGCGCCGCTACACGCACCGAATCAAACCAATAGACAAGCCCTCGCAGGTTCGTCTCGAAACTCGCGTCTCTGGTTTCGGTCTGGTAGTTGATGTCCCCCCACTGTATAGCGTTTGAATAGAAGAGCGCGTAGGGCGGCTTTTCGGACGCGGAACTAATCAGTTTGTAGATGGTTTCTTCGGTCTCCGTGAGCAGGTCTATCCAATCCTTGCGTTGCTGGATAAGGTCTCGCGTGCCCGCTCCGACGCTTCCGCTTGCGATACTTGCGGTCAAGGTGGACGCGCGGTTTGCCGTTTGCAACATCGAAGGGTCTATCGCGGCGGCTTGGGTGTAATAGATGGCGGCTTCGGCGGTTCTTCCGCCCCTGTCCGCGGTATAGCCCTTGGCGTCTGCGGTCTGCGCCACGACGACCTGCGCTCGTGCGGCGCCGGCAAGTTCGGTCCGCGTCCGTTCCGTAGGCTGGACGCCCATTTTTTGGAGCAAGTCCAAAGTCGCGCGTCTGACGCCCGTCAGGTTATCCAATTCCATGAAAGTACAGGTTCCCGAATAGGAGGCTTCCGTCATCTTGTCCGCGCTTTTGGTGATCTGGATTTGCATGGCGTAGCCCGTCGCGGTTTTGGTAACGCTTCCGCCCAGTATATAGTCAGTCGGGGTCAAGTGTCCCAAGTCCTGCCCCGCCTCGGCGGCGGCGTCGTAATAGCCAGACAACAATTCGGCGTATTGGTTGTCGAGTTGCGCCCTGTCTAGTACCGATATGGCTGAATAGCCTTTGAAGTTACTGACAAATTCACCCTGCACCAAGGCGGGGAGATACTCCTGTTCCGCCGTAAGTCCCGCTGCCTTGGGCGCAAGAATGGCGATGCTCACCCCTTTACCGCCGTCCCCTGTATAGAAGGGATTGACGGGCTGAGCGGGAGTCGCACTTGCGGCTGTTGACTGAGTGGTCTGAGCTGATACCGCCCCAACAGGCGTGGACTGAGTCGCGGAACCCGGACTTTCGCAAGCTGTAAGCAGGGGAAAAACCAGCATACCCGATACAAAGACCTAAAGGGTCAATTCAACCGTTTTGCAAAAAACTGCTTTTTAAATTTTTTTATCATATTTTACTCCTTAATATATCAATCGCGGCGGTTCTCATAAGCAACGCTTACGTTTTTAGAACACTTTCCGCGCTATACGCTGTTACTTGGGCGTATACCAGCCGAAACACCCTTCGGGTGTTTAAATACTTTACACAGGGCGTTATCCGAAAGGGGGCGCCGCTGTCCCCGCACCCTTCGGGTGTTTAAATACTTCATACGGGTTGTTATCCGAAAGGGGTCGCCACTGTCCCCGTCATGACGGATACGCTTGCAGGCAAGCGGAGACTACTCGATGTTAGCACAGCAGGACGCTTTAAAACACGCTTCGCGTGCGAAGGGTGTCCCCGATAGGCAGAAGTATTTAAACACCCTTCGGGTGTTAGGGGATTATCGCTGAAAAAATGTCGCTCCACAGCCCTTTCTTGACCGTGCCGCTCTCCCACCTCACTACGAAGTAGATACGCTTGCCTCGTTTGTCCTCGTCAAAACTAAATTCCAACGGGTTTCGTGTGGCAAATGCGGAATGGAGAAGATCGCTGATATGGGTCGGAGGCGCTTCCGAGATTACCCAGAGACATTCAAGCCCGTGTATTCCATCAGGCTTCCTCCGGCGCCTTGCGCCGCCTTCACGAAACTTGATACGCACGACACGCGGGTGCGGCGTTTCAATTTCTATTTTAGGGATCGTTGACGGCGCGGGCGACAGGCTGGGCGGGCTGTAAGGCTTGAGGTGCATAGCGATCAGGTCTGCGGTGGTTACTGCGGGATTCCTGCGTATACGGAACTCAATCATCTGGCGCGTTTTTGCGATCAGCGCTATTCTCGTCTCATTACGTTGGGCGATGACGACGCTGGTTCTGGTCGTGGGATTTTCCGATAGGGCGAAGAGGGACTTGAAGGTAGTACAGTCGGTTTGCAAATCGGTCGCTTCATCATCCGGGACGCCCCAGCGGGTTTTATTGGCGATTATGGCGGCGACGAGATCATCAAGGAAAAGAAGAAAATCAACCAAAGCATTTGGGATATAGTCCAAAGAGAACCTCCTTTAGAAGGGAAATATAATGAGCTAATATATGAATAATTCAAATCAAGATTTGAGAGTTTCAGATCAAGGAATAAGCCGGAGCCGCTGAGGAGAATGTTGGATTTTTTTATGGATACTAGACTAAAGGATCTCGCGGGGGGGGGGGCCAAAGGCAGACCCATTATTCTCTATAGAATAAAGCGTTGAGGCGTTTGATAAGGATTTGTAGTCAATAACGAGGGCTAAACGCATGAAGGTACTATATAGTAATATAGTACCCTTTGTCAAGCGTTTTTTGAAAAAAAGAAGAGAAAAAGTTATGTTTATTCTAAAGAATATTTACCGTGAAGCAAGGGAGAGGGAATCCCTTTGTTATCGCCAGGGGAACAGGGACGGCTTGTGTCCCGCAAGAACCAACGCCAGCGCCGCCGTTCCCCAAGATAACATTTTCTTCAATAAAACCCCTTCATGGTTTGTCAATTATTACGATAATCATTTATTTTATGCCTATTGTATAAATTGACGGCATTGAAGATATTCTCCTGTCCTGCGTATAGTACGCATGCGCCTATCAATTCGGTAACAAGACCGCCCAACATTATACCAAGACCCGCTTTGAGGGTATTTTCATGGGCGTTCTTATCCTGCCAATCGCCAAAAAGCGGTACATACGCGCCAGCAATCGCCACAGTAAAACCGCCCCACATTAAGATATTTCCAGCAATAGTTTTACTGCGGTATGAACGGTATTGTTGATTTACATCTTCATATTGCATAAGGGCGTTTTTCATGGAATCCTTTATTCCATACATTGATAGAGAGCTTTGGTTTTGGAAATTTAATGTCAATCCACTAAATATACTATAATCCCATTGGAACAATTCCATATTATAGTAATGCAACAGATCATTATTTGGTTGTGTGGTTTCTTGGGCAATTAGCGTGCCAGAAAAGGTTATCGTCAACGCCAAGAACCAAATCTTTAAAATCGTTTTCATTTCATTCCTCGGCTTTATTTATAATCGGTTATTTTATGTCTATTATATAAATTGACGGCGTTGAAAATATTTTCCTGTCCTGATTGCAGTATAAACGTGCCTATCAATTCGGTAACAAGACCGCCTAACATTATACCAAGCCCCACTTTTAAGTTATTTTCGTAGGCATCCTCCTGCCAATCACCAAAAATTGGTACATACGCGCCAGCAAGCACCACAGCCAAACCACCCCACGTTAAGATATTTCCAGCAATAGTTTTGCCGCGATATGAACCGTATTGTTGATTTGTATCTTCATATTGCATGAGGGCGTTTTTCATAGAATCCTTTATTCCATACATCGTTAAAGCGCTTTGGTTTTGAAAATTCAATGTTAATCCACCAAACATACTGTAATCCCATTGGAACAATTCCGTATCATAGTAATGTAACAGATCATTGGTTGGTTGTGTGGTTTCTTGAGCAATTAGCGTGCCAGAAAAGGTTATCGTCAACGCCAAGAACCAAATCTTCAAAATCGTTTTCATTTCATTCCTCCTATAAAGGTTAAAAAATCTATCGTAAAGCCCCAGAAGTCAAACAAGAGCTTTATGTTGAAAACCCAGAGCTAAACGTATAAAAGTACTATATGTTAATGGAAAGCGCTTGTCAAGTGATTTTTTAAAATTAAATGGGAAATAGCTCTGTTTACCCTAACAGCTTGCTCTGTTGGACAACGCCTGTTACGAAGTCGTCTGACACACAAAGGTTACTATACTTATCCTATTCTAACAACGAGTAGGAACCCCGCTTGCTTGCAAGCGTGGTTCTGTCAAGTCGGGGACAGCGGTGATCCCTTTCGTACAACAACCCGTATGAAGTATTTAAACACCCGAAAGGTGCGGGGACAGTGGGGACACCTTCGTACAATAACCTATGTGAAGTATTGAAACACGCTTCGCGTGCTAGGGGATTATGGCTGAGAAGATGTCGCTCCATAGCCCTTTTTTCACCGTGCCGCTCTCCCACCTTGCCGCAAAGTAGATACGCTTGCCTCTTTTATCCTCATCAAAACTAATTTCCAGCGGGTTTCGTGTAGTAAACGTGGAATGGATAAGATCACTGATATGAGTCGGAGGCGACTCTGAGATTACCCAGAGACATTCAAGCCCGTGTATTCCAAGAGGCTTCCCCCTGCGCCTTGCGCCGCCTTCACGAAACTTGATACGCACAACACGCGGGTGAGGCGTTTCAATTTCTATTTCGGGAATCGTTGTGGGCGTGGGCGACGGACTTGGGGAATTGTAAGGCTTGAGGTACATGGCGATCAAGTCAGCAGTCGTTACCGCGGGATTCCTACGTATACGAAATTCAACCATCTGCCGCGCCATTTTGGTCAGCGCCGCTCTCGCGTCGTTACGTTGGGCAATAACGACACTCGTTCTGGTAGACGGGTCTTCGGACTGGGCAAAGAGCGCCTTGAAAGCGGCATGGGCGGTTTGCAAAGCAGTCACCTCGTCGTCAGGAATATCCCAGCGTGTTTTGTTTGCGACCACAGCCGCAACCAGATCATCAATGAAAAGAAGAAAATTAACCAAAGTCATTGGAATATAATCCAAAGATAGCCTCCTTTAAAAGGAAAATATAAAAGTTAAAGCCGTGATTCTAGCGACTTATGCCAAGAAATAAGACACTCATTCCATAGTTTTAAAGACTTATTCCGAAGTTTTAAACGCTAATGCCAAGGAATAAGACTCTTATTCCACAGTTTTAAAGTTCTATTCCAAGGTTTTAAAGACTTATTCCAGGGTTTTAAACTCTTATTCCGAAGTTTTAAACGCTGATGTCAAAAATCATGGCTAAATCAACAAAGGTACTATATTACTAATACAAGGACTTTGTCAAGCGACTTTTAAAAAATAAGGTTAAAATAATTCTATTTTTCCTGAAATTGAAGAAGATTTACCGTGAAGTTGAGCGAAAAAATATAAGAAAGGGAAATGAGGAAGGAAATCGAGGGTCGATCTTTGACTTGATGAAGTCGGTGGTGAGTCTTGCATATAATGTCCTGTTGAAACGAGGTGTCTGACACCGCCTCCTAAAGCCGGTGGTGAGTCTTTCGTATAACGCCCGGTTAAGACTGGGTATCTGACACTGCCTCTTAAAGCCAGCGGTGAGTCTTTCGTATAACGCCCTGTTGAAACGAGGTGTCTGACATCGTATGTTAAATCCGACGATGTTAGCAAATAAAATTCATTGAGCAGTTGTTAAACAAACTTTGTTTGTAGTTAGCGGCAGGGTTGGCAAACAAAACCCATTGGGAAGTCGGCTGATAAGTTTTGCCTGACCGGGACGGCGGAGTTGGCAAATGAAGTCCATTGAGCAGACGGCTGACAGGTTTTAACTATGGGGGGTGGCGGAAGACCCGCGCAAGCGGGTCTGGAGACAGGGGGGCGCGTCACAATGGCGACTGTTTGCCGAAAAGTTTTGGAAATAGCGCCCCCCTTCTTATTATTTTGCTTTACTTTTTGGTGCCAGAGGCGCTATTTTTTCATTCTTACTTCTTTAATATGATAAAAAAATCACGAAGCCGGCTGATATTCATCGTTTTCAATGAGACGCACGCTGACCACACCGTTTATGCTCTTGATACATTCCGTAATATTCGCGGGAATTCTCTGTTCAGAATCGATGATGTTGTACGCATTATCGTTTCGGTGGTGATTCACCATGTCAGAAATGTTGATACCCGCGCTCGCAAGCAAAGTAGTGATTTGTCCCACCATGTTCGGCACATTGCGGTTGATGACAACCAGACGATTCGGCGAATGGGTATGCCGTTCAAGACGACATTTGGGGAAATTCACCGAGTTGACGACAGCGCCTTCCTCAAGATAATCCATTGTTTGACGAACCGCCATGATCGCGCAGTTATCCTCCGCCTCCGGGGTTGACGCGCCCAGATGCGGGATACAAATCGCCGCAGGGCAGGCAAGCAGTTCCGCAGACACAAAGTCCGTCACATAAGCCGACAGTTTTCCCACATTTAACACATCGATGAGATCAGCCTCGTTGACCAGTCCTCCACGGGCAAGATTGACGAGTCGCGCCCCTTTCTTCATGCCGCGAAACCTTTCCTTATCCAAAAGCCCCTTGGTCGTTTCCACAAGCGGCAAGTGCAAGGTAACATAGTCGGCTTTCGCAAGCAAGCCTTCAAGCGTATCCTCCCGCTGTACCACCCGCGACAAATTCCACGCGGCTTCAACAGAAATGTAGGGATCATAGCCAATGACGTTCATGCCAAGATTGACCGCATCATTGGCGACCATCACGCCAATCGCGCCGAGTCCTACTACACCCAGAGTCTTACCCTTGAGTTCCGGTCCCTCGAACTTTGACTTGCCTTTTTCAACGATGTCTGGCACCTCGTCAGCCTTATCTTTCAGGGTCAAAGCCCAATTTATGCCAGAAACGATTCCGCGAGACGCGAGAAGCAGACTAGCAATAGCCAACTCCTTCACCGCGTTTGCATTGCCGCCCGGTGTGTTAAATACTACAATGCCTCGTTTGCTACATTCATCAATCGGTATGTTGTTGTAGCCCGCACCCGCCCGCGCTATTGCCTTGACGGACGCGGGTAGTTCGATGTCGTGTAAGTCCGCACTCCTCACAAGTATAGCGTCAGGATTCGGTAGGTCGCTCGCGAGTTCATAACCGTCTCGCGGAAAGAGTTCTAGTCCTTTCGCGGATATTTTGTTCATCGTGCGTATCTTGAATATTTGTCTTTCCATTTAGTTATCCTTAATTTCTTTCTCAAATCTTTCCATGAAGTCAATTAACGCCTTAACGCCTTCAATGGGCATGGCGTTATAGATGCTTGCCCTCATGCCGCCTACGAGTCTGTGTCCCGCTAGGTTTACCAAACCTTCTTTTGCCGCTTCTTGTACAAAGCGTTTCTCCAAATCTGGTTTCTTGTCCGCTGACACGGAACGATACACAAAGGGTATGTTCATGAGGCTTCGAGATGCTTTCTCAATGGGCGACAGGAAGGTTTTGGAATTATCGAGGTAATCGTATAAAAGTCCTGCCTTTTCATGGTTGCGTTTCGCTATTGTCTCAACGCCGCCTTGTTCTTTGACCCATTCGAGTACTAATCCAATGATGTAGATGCTATAGCATGGGGGTGTGTTGTACATCGAACCTTCTTTGGCGTGAATATCATAGCGTAGCATCGTTGGCGTCCATGACGGCGCATTCCCAACGAGGTCTTCGCGGATGATGACGACGGTGGTTCCTGCTGGTCCAAGGTTTTTCTGCGCCCCAGCATAGATGGCGCCGAACTTCGCCACATCAAGCGGCTCGGATAGGATGCAACTTGACACATCCGCCACCAAGGGGACGTTTCCTGTCTCTGGTAGTTTGTCCCATTTTGTGCCGACTATGGTGTTGTTTAAGGTGATGTGGTAGAACGCGGCATCTTGTGGTGGCGGCGGCGCATCTGGTATGGATGCGTAGCCTTTGTCTCTCGAAGATGCGACAACATCAACGTCGGCATACTTGGCGGCTTCTTTTATGGCCTTGTCTGCCCAAACGCCGGTATCGACGTAAACGGCTTTCTTACGGGGTGTTCCGTTCTCTACGCCTGCTAGGTTGAGTGGGATCATGGCGAATTGGAGGGAGGCGCCGCCTTGTAGGAAGAGCACGCGGTAGTTCGCGGGTATGTTCATGAGTTCCCGCAGAAGCGCTTCGGTCTTCTCTATGATTGGTTTGTAGTCCTTCGAGCGATGGCTCATCTCCATGACGGACTGTCCTGTGCCGTTTGCATCGGTTATTTCCGCACCGGCTTTTTTCAAGACCTCCAACGGCAACATGGAGGGTCCAGCGGAAAAATTAAATACTCTTTTCATATTTTCTCCTATTGTGAAATATTTCACACTAAAAATCATTTTTTGTCAACCACCCTTCGCAGCCGAAGGCTGTTTAACGACTTCACAAAGGGTGTTGTTAGAAAGGTGTGCCGCTGACCCCGTCTTGACGGAACCCCGCTTGCAGGCAAGCGGGGTTCCTGCTCGGTGTTAGTAAGAGGAAGACACGACAGCCTTCGGGTAGCCGAAGGCTGTTAAATACTTCACAATGGTTATTGTCTGAAAGGGGGATCCGCTGTCCCCGTATCACCCTAGAACTCGCGGAGTACGCAGAAGTCGCAGAGACGAAAGAGAATATCGCGCTTTGTTGTTGGAGATGTTCGCCGAGCGTTGACGACCGCACCCTCTTTGGGGAACATTTTCCCATCTTTATGGCACATTCAAATATATTGACAAAAATGGAAATATAACTTAAATTACAATTAAAACATCGGAGGATAAATATTATGGAAAAGCCGTTTGTAATAGGTATTGCTGGTGGAACAGCTAGTGGAAAAAGTACATTCTGTGAAAAGTTGGAAAAAGGTTTAAATAAATTAAAAGTTAAAGTATTTCACATGGATGAATATTTTAAACCAGAATCCCAAAGACCATATACAAAAGCATTTATTACGGGGGAGAATTATATTGACGATAATCATCCCTTAACCATAAATTTGAACAAATTAATAATGGACGTAAAGGAAATAGCAAAAGAAGAATATGATGTAATAATAATTGAAGGATTATTGACATTATGGGACGAAAATATCTATAAAATACTCGATCTAAAAATATATGTTGATTGTAAATCGGATGAAAGGATTATAAGACGAATAAAAAGAAATACACAATGGGGTCAAACATTTGAACAAATTACAAATGTATATTTGGATATGGTTAGATTTAGACATGATGAATATGTTGAACCATCGAAATGGAGATCAGACATAATAATAAACGGTTCAAAATTTTCTGAAAAAGCATTAATGATAATAGTTGAATATATAAATAATTTAAAAAGATAAATGTAGGAAATCGAACCGCGCCTAATGTTCCGGCTGTATGCTATTTTTGACGGCACGGACAAGGGCTTTGCGTAGCAAAGACCATTGACGGCAAAATATAGCGAAGGTTTGCGGTGAGAATGGAGCGTAGTGGAATGACCTAGGCAAACCGTAACCAAGTCGCCAATGAGCGGCGAAGCGTAAACAGATCTGTTAGACGAAGCGCCCCGTACTTTATTTCGTGATTTCTTTTATTTTTTCTATTATGTTTTCCAAATCTTTACAATACCATTTATATTCGTTTTTGTTTTCTTTCCTTACAAGTATTGATTTTATTCCTATTCCTTCTCCGCCCTTTATATCTGAGTCATAACTGTCGCCTATTATTATACAATCTTTTTTGTCTAGTTTTGTTTCATCAAATATTCTTTTATAAAATTGAACATTTGGTTTTTCATAGCCTATGTTTCCTGAACTATAAACCCCTTTGAAATATTTTTGTATACCCATATTTTCAACAATTTTATTTAATTCAGGAACATGATTGGATAAAATATATTATGAGAATATTCAGGCGTATGCCATGTAAAGCCTGTATGCAAATATGATTTTATATTTTCAATTAGAATATTATTTATATCATTTTTTCCCAATAACGAGTAAAGTGTTCCAGACCACATTCCGTCTCTATATGCTATTGTTCCGTCAAAATCCCATAAAATATTGTACATATGGTATATTATCCATAAATATTCGGTTTATTCAAGTTATTATTCAACATTGTGGCTCTTTGAGAGTGGATGTCGGGTCTTTGAGAGTGGATGTCGGGTCTTTGAGAGTGGATGTCGGGTCTTTGAGAGTGGATGTCGGGTCTTTGAGAGTGGATGTCGGGTCTTTGAGAGTGGATGTCGGGTCTCTGAGAGTGGACGTCGGGTCTCTGAGAGTGGACGTCGGCTCTTTGAGAGTGGACGTCGGCTCTTTAAGAGTGGACGTCGGCTCTTTGAGAGTGGACGTCGGGTCTCTGAGAGTGGACGTCGGGTCTCTGAGAGTGGACGTCGGGTCTCTGAGAGTGGACGTCGGCTCTTTGAGAGTGGACGTCGGCTCTTTAAGAGTGGACGTCGGGTCTTTGAGAGTGGACGTCGGGTCTCTGAGAGTGGACGTCGGGTCTCTGAGAGTGGACGTCGGGTCTCTGAGAGTGGACGTCGGCTCTCACAGAATCGACATTCTATACGAGGGCTTGGTCTATGTCCTTTGTGTAGTTTTTCTCCGCCATATTTTGATCCGCCGCAACCCTATAAGTTGCTTTATGGTCACATATACAGTCGGAATGTTAGACGCAGGTGAAGCCTGTTTAATATTAGGAGATGCACTTTCCAAGATAAGATCGCCCGCGCCACCCCGTATATAAGAAGATAGACCGCTATGCTTGTGATGGGTCAAGTTTAGAATGTAGGTTGCAGTTATGGAAGCCCGAAATTATTCAGTGCTGAAAATTCCAAATGCTTTATAGAATACTCTTGATAAAACTCTGGTTTTATGACATAGTTAAAGTATGACTTTTGAACAGGAAGATGCGCTATATAAATTCCTCGAGATCACGGTGGAGCCTTTCACATTGGAGAGCATAACATCGTTTGTCTGTTCCTTTAAAACAAAGCATTTAAACCGTTTGTCAACAGAAATCGAAGCTCGCCTCAATGTCTGCAAACTGGCGTTTCCTCTTGAACAGAGAAAATGGATTTCCGTGAGAGGTTATTTTGAAAACGCCCGTTTTGTCATAAAGCCGAGTCGTTCAGAGATAGCTAATGGCATCCTCATACCGGGTCATAGATGTATTCCCTTTGCGAATTCGGAGTATTTGCCGCATGATTATACCTTCTACTGGGGAAAGAAAGTCATTCCATTTACTATGATCGAGGGGGAGCCAGAAGAATTCTATCCATATTATAGCGCGCTTGGCGAGGAATATGCGCCTCAATACATAGCTCGGGATAATCCTGAAAACGAAGAGGCGTTCAACGACGAGTTTGACGTGCCCACGGAAGTCTCTATAAGAACCTTGGATATGCGGGCTATCTACCGCGAAACGAAGTTCATACCGGGCGACTCCTTTGAAGTCAGAATTATTGACTGGAAAAGAAGCGTCTTTTCCTTGCAAAAAATTGAAAAAGATATATGGAATGAAAAGGATTTGAAAGAGTGGCAGGAAGCCGCGGAAAAAGGATTTGAGGCATCTTTCACCAACCTGGGACCAGGAATGTCAACCGAGGAACAGATAGCCTATGCCTATTTTTACGGGGGAAAGCGGATGCAGGAGACGCCCGCGTATTCGCTTGAAGAGTTCCTCTATGAACGGACTGATCGCATCGAAACGGTGATCTATGGTATAGAGACTCGCTTTTGGTTTGCGGGCAAGGATATTCCCGACATAGGTATGTTGATGGTACAGCGCATCGCGGACCGGACGTTAATTGAAGAGATGCTTGTTGCAAACAAGGTGCCGATAAATGAATTTGTCATTCAGTCTTATGTGTTGGATATGCTTTTCCGCAGGGAGACCAGAATTCAAGATGTCGTCATACGAATAGTGCCGCCGATCATCTCTCATAATCTTGAAAGCCGTGAATGGAATATGTTAGTTGATTATACGACGGAAATATACGCGGAACTCAGTAACGAATATTCGCTTTTCAAAGACAAGGACATGGGCCCGTTGCGGCAAAGAGCAGGAGAATTGCATACGGCAGTCATCGAATTAGCGGCTGGACTCCGCCCTGATAGCATCAACGCGGCGTATCTGCCGCAACATACTTTCGTTGTGCTTTCCCAGATACAGAACCATGCGGCAGGCTTGATGGACGAACTTGGTGTGGACGCGAAGGTTTCCGATATTGATCTGGACGCCATAAACAACGCCATCGACGGTATGACCGACGCCTATAATGAAATAAAGGAACTCGTCGAAGACGCCATGTCTAACTTTAGGCGTAACAACATCGCTATGGTAAAGTCTCCCACAAAAACAGAGGCGCGGCTCGTGCAGATAGGCATAGGCGGCACTAATGTATGGCGGCGTATCGTCATGCCTGAACGTCTTTCTCTCGAAGACCTGCATATTATCATCCAACGAGTCTTTCATTGGGAAAACAATTTCGCCTACCGATTTACGCCTAAATCCATACCTCTACCCTCAACCAAAGCCGCAGATAATTCTTTCTCTATAGAAGGACTTCCCAAAGATTTAACCATTGGCGTTCTCAATAAAAACGGACTTGTAGACTTCATATATGAGTATGGTCCGTGGACCGTTAAAATTATCATCCTTTCGCCGTCCAATGGTAATGTTGCCTGCGTCGCTGGTGAGTACGCCGCGCCCAATCAGAACATAAATGGACCGGTACGGTTAAGAAAAAATTTATTCTTGCTAAACACGGGATTAGCTGAAGAAAAACGCTTTGCGCGACAACAACTCGGTGAAGATTTCATTCCTGACTTCTTTGATTTGGCGCAATGTAACGAATGGCTGAAAGGAAATTACTAATGCGGTGATGCGAAATCATAGCCGAGCAATTTAAGGTAGGAGAAAAATGATTGAAAAGACATTGATGGAATTGATAAAGAACGGCGGAATATTGGAAGACATTCCGGGCGATTCTGTGGAAGAAGCGCTTACCCATATCGTTAGCGCGATAACATTGCCTCGATCTTTAGATAAGGAGACGCTTTTGACGGCGATTCTGGAGCGGGAGAATATTATGCCCACGTCCATTGGGAACGGCATCGCGGTGCCTCATCCGCGTAACTTCTTGGCAACTACCGACTCCGAGGAGTTTGTGGTTATAAGTTTCCTAAAAGAACCAATAGCATGGCGGTCATTGGATAATGTTTTAGTAAAAACCGTAATACTCATCGTCTCTTCATCGGCAAAATCTCATCTCCATACCTTGTCCCGTGTGCATTTTTTCTGTAAGCAGGAAGAATTTCTTAAAGTTCTGCGGGATCATACGTCAAAAGACGAAATTCTCGAAACCATCACCTGTATTGAAAAGGAATGGAAATGAAAAGCGATTTGTCTACAGAGCAATTATCGCCGCGTGAAATGAAACTCGTTGAACGGAAGAACAAGGCGGTTAATAGGCTGGCTGTTCAATTTTCCAAAAACGCGATGTCTCTGGAAGAGTACGAGCGCCTCATTGATTACATACAGAAGGCTGAAAGCGAGCGGGAACTGACCATCATCGAGAAGATTGTCGGTGAAAGCGCTCTTTGCTCAGGCGTTGAGAACGAAACGATTCCGCCGAAGCACGACAATAGCTATGATAATGAAACCTCGCGCCACCGTGAATATTCCACGGCGCGCGACAAAGTCCCTGGAATATTCGGCGCTGAATGGTCAGACATTACTTTTATGTCCAGCCGCGAAATATCAGGAGCGTCTCTTGTGGGCAGACACCGTTCCTTCCTATCTTTTTTGGGCAACACATCGGTTACTATAGAAGAAGGGCAACTTCCACCGGGCAGAACCATTGTCAATGTTGTTTCCTTTCTGGGCAACACGGTAATTACCGCGCCGCCTAGCGTGAAGGTAACTATGGAAGCAACCGCTGTACTCGGCAACGCCGTGATAAACCGCGGTACTGAAATAATGGAAAATTTTCATAGAGGCGCGCCGGAACTAGTCGTTACAGGCGGCGCTTTTCTGGGTAACCTCGTCGTAGAAATCCGCAAAGCACGCGGCGGCTTTTAAAAAACCATCTGCAAGTTATCTCCTGACATCCGAGGAATTCCTCTGAACGCTAACAGAATAAAAAAAGGGAAAGGCAAGTATGACGTTTGACAATCCTTTCATATTGAACGCTCTCTTTCTCATCATCCCGTGTTTTATCGTTGAATTAGGGCTTTATCTTGTACGCAGATCGAAACTACAGGCATTGGGGCTTTTCTCCGGCGAATTGAGAATAAAGGCTATTCTTTCACTTATATTCTTTGATTTTTTCCTCGCGTGCGGTATCATAGCTGTTGCGGGACCCCGGTGGGGAACCCATGTAGTAACCGAATATTACCACGGGATTGACGCGGTTTTTGCATTTGACGTATCTCGTAGCATGATGATAGAAGACGTTGAACCGTCCCGTCTGGGAAAAGCCGTGTCTGTGGCGCGTGAAGCCGTTGTTAATGCGGGCAATGCGCGTCTCGCCGTCGCTATGGCAAAAGACCGCGGCGTTCTCGCACTGCCTTTGACGCGGGATAATAACGCCTTGCTATCGTTCCTCGACTCGCTGGAAACAGTCAGTATGACAGGCAGAGGGACGAATACTGAAAGCCTTTTAGATGCGGCAGAGACCGCATTCCTGAATACTTCTCCGGCGAAACGTGTCATTGTTCTGTTTTCTGACGGCGAAAGCCTCTCTGGAGCGATCCAAAACGCCGTGGACCGCGCCATCCTGCGCGATATAAGCATCGTTGCTGTGGGTCTCGGTACAGACGAAGGAGCGCCACCGCCGGATATGGTGTTGCCAGACGGTTCCTTCGAGCCTGTTCTTGACGGTGCAGGTAAGCCAATCATAAGCCGCCGCAACAGCGCCGTCTTGCAGGATATGGCGCAACGTTCTGGCGGCGTCTACATAGACGGCAACGCCCCCAATGCGGGGAGAATATTAACGTTGCGTATGCGAGAGTTCGCGCCTGAAATCGGCATTGGTTCCTTTCATATAGAAACCACCCCGCGATGGACCCTATTCATCATCACAGCCATTTTCTTCTTCATCCTTTCAAAATACACGGAAAAGAAACGCGCATGACCGTAAAAGCGGGATAAGGGACAGGATCACTTTACCAATATCGGCGAACTCTCGTTAGCGATGGTGAAGTATCTGACCGCGCGGTATACGGTGTCTGCTACGGTAAGCCCAAACACTACTGCGGCGCCCACGGAAACAGCTAGAAGCGTGTTTGCCCGCGTTACGCTTTCTTCGGTCGGGTTGGTTTGGACTTCCTTGAACGCGGACCCGTACATACCTCCGCCGTTCTGCCACGGGAAGCCCACTACCATAACCAGAGGCAGACTCATCCAAAAAAGCCCATAAGACAGGTACATTCTGTCTCTTGCCTTCTCGACAGGTTTTTTTTCTGGGTCTGGAAGCAGTCGCGTCTTCAGCCTCTTTGTTCCAGACGCCGTTTCAGACGCGCTTTCAAAAACAGCCAAACTACCTTTGTTCCCCTCTATTTCAATACGGAAATAGTCGAACATATTCACCGGCAGATCAAAAGTGAACGGCGTCTCCCCCACATACAACGCGCCCTTATAGACCGACCCGGTAAGCTCGCCGGTTTTATCAAACGCCGATATACTCATGGGCGCAAGGTTGATAGGGGGTAGGGTAACGGAGACTTCGGCGTTTTCGTTTTCGACGAGTTCAAGAGGCAGGGACACGGTTCTGCGATTTTCCGCGGAAGCGGTTACAAACACCTTACCCGGCGGCTGAAGGATTTCTTCCCCTGGCTTATCTACAAGATTGTCGCCTATGAACACCAGAGCGTCTGGTGCGTCTGTCCTGACGATGATCCGCGCAGACCGATAGCCAGAGATGGTTTCGATAAGCTCTGGGGTCAATTCGCCGATGGCGATAGACACGTCCTCCGTGGAAAATAAGACATTATTCTCGTATATGAAAGCATCGAAAGCGAGACTCCAAATCTTGAGTCGCAGTAATATACGCCCGTGGTATTCGGTGAGCGCGCCCGACATGAAAGCGTCTACTTTCTGAGTCACGCAGAACTGCCGTTCCCCGCCAGATTTAGGCGGATCAGGAAAGGAGCCTGACCGATTGGTTTCGGTAAACTTAAAGGCGACTTCTTCGGCGATACGCGGGGCTTTGGAGTCCGCGATACGGAATTCATCCTCCAGCTTCTCAATATCCGCGTCGATAGTCTTGACGGATTTCTTATATTTCCATTCAGGATCACCCTGAAAGACAACCGCGTCTCTTTGTGCGCGCTTATCTGCGAGCTTTTTTGCCGCGTCCGTCCTTGCTTTTGCCCACGCCATATTTTCGTAATACTGATATTCCTCATCAACGCATCTGTGCGAGCTTATGGAGAGAAGGCGTTGATAAAGACTCCGCTCTATGATGTTACCAACAGACTGCATTGGAACAGAAACACCAGAAACATCTACGCTTGTAAGCGCAAAAACCCATTCGGTATTCGCGGGCGCTACATCTGTTTCTTCAGAACCGAGAGCGTATACGGCGCTTGCAACCGCCAAATACACCACGAAAAGAATTGGGTTTTTGAATAGATTTCTCATCACAAACCATAGTACCATGAGAAAATCAGGTTGTCAAGCTTGCTTGAAGACGTGGAAAAACAAATGCGACTGTGTTTATATTTGCGTCGCAATGATTGACGAGAAGGCGTATAATGGGGTATTATTTATTTACAGAGGGAAAATAACGATGAAAGGTAAGATCATTAGCGTATTTTCCTGCGTTGGGTATTTAGGCTGGGTGTATGCCGAGGTAGCCGACAACCTAATCGGTATGGGTTTGGGCGGACCTATGGGATGGGAGACCACTGTTGGTGCTGTTATTTGTGCGGGGGTGAACCGTGAATAACAAGTCGTACGGTAACTTTATGAGGTTAAAATGAGTATTGGAGAAGTAACCCGTTTTTTGCAGGGTGGAATAAGGGAGACGATACTATTAGCGGCTCCTCTGTTATTAGCCGCGCTTATTGTAGGGCTTGTGGTGGCGATTCTGCAAGCGACAACGTCGATTCAGGAACAGACGCTCACCTTTGTTCCCAAGATAGCGGCTATATTATCGGTGCTTGCGTTGTTAGGCGGCTGGATGTTTTCGCATCTGGGCAACTATGCGATACAACTCTTTAGAATGATTCCTGACATGGCGAAATAGGCGCGGGTGTTTGTATGGAAGAGCTACTCGTGGCGGCTCCGGCTTTTCTTTTACTTGCGGCGCGTGCCTTGGGCATGATAGAGACTTCTCCGTTACTGTCGTCTGATATGACGCCTCAGGTAGTCAAGCTGGCGCTTGCGGGGTTTGCCGCGTATGCTGTGTTGCCTACAGCCCAAGTTTATGGCGATGTGAGTGTGTTCGGGTTTAACTTCCTGCTCCTTGTCGTAGGGGAAGGGCTTATCGGTATAATCATAGGCTTTTTCATTAACATAGTATTCGCCGCGTTTACAACTGCCGGGCAGTTCTTTTCCCTCCAGATGGGCTTTGCGGCTTCGGAAACCTTTGATCCTCTTGCGCAAGAGGAAAACCCGCTCATGGGGCAGTACCTCAACCTTGTTGCGATGCTCATTTTTCTCTCGTTAAACGGGTTTCGAGAACTTTTCGTTGGTGGTTTTTGGCATTCCGTACAATCCATAAACATTATAAGCATGGTAAACGGGCGTGAACACGTCATTGGCATGATCCTTTCTGGGCTTTCGCGTCTTTTCATGGATGCGGCTATCATATCGATGCCCATCATGGGGACGCTTTTTCTCACTTCTCTTGCTACGGGGCTTATTTCCAAAGCCGCGCCTCAGATCAACATACTATCGGAGGGGTTTCCCATATCTATAACTACCGCGTTTTTCCTCATATTTTTCACCTTACCTTTTATGACGGAGGCGTTTGGTCGTGTGGTGGACAGTGGGTTTTCCACGTTGAGGTCTCTGTTTGCCATAATCGGTCAACAGATAGGCTGACGAATGAGATATGCGCCTCTTCTTCTTATAATAGCGAGTCTTTTTCTTTCTGGTTGTTACACGATCAAGCAAGGTTTTACCTTTTTGAGTTACCTGCGCAAGGCGGAGCGGCTTGAGAAACTGGTTCCGAGTGAGGAGAATCGACAATTTGTGGAGCGTGTAGCGGATATACGCGCCTTTGCGGTGAATGAGCTGGGGTTAAAGAACACGAAGAACTACACGCGGTATGTTGAGATTGATCGGGATTATCTTGCGCTCGTTGTTTCTGCAAGTGCGAAGGACTCGTTTTCTCCGTATTTATGGCGGTTTCCCATTGTAGGAGCGGTTCCTTATAAGGGGTTTTTTGAAGATGCGGATGCGAGGATTGAGGTGGAGAAGCTCAAGCGTGAAGACCTTGATATACTTGTGCGTCGTGTTGATGCGTTTAGTACGCTTGGTTGGTTTCAGGACCCGCTTTATTCCTACATGAAGAAGTACCCTGTGCATAGGTTAGCTGATCTTATTATTCACGAGAGTTTGCACGCGACTATTTATCTGAAAGGGGAGTCGCAATTTAACGAAGAGCTTGGTGAGTTTGTGGGTAAGAAGGGCGCTCAGCTCTACATGGAGACTCGTTTTGGCGTGAATTCGCCTGAATATCGGGAGATGATGGACGAGGCGGCGGACGAAGAGACATTCGTTGCTCTTATTTTGGAACTCGCCCAAGAGCTTGAGATTATCTATGCGGCGGGTGTGCCACGCGCTGAGAAGCTTGCTCTGAAGGAAAAGACTATTAAGGCGGCGCAGGATCGTTTCTTGGCGGATTATTCATCTCTTTTTAAGAGTGAAAGGTATCGTTTTTTTGCTGACTTGCAAGTGAATAACGCATATCTTGAACTTTTTCGTTTATATCACGAGGCAAACCCTCTTATAGAAGACCTTTTTGAGCAAGCGTCTGGCGATTTCCCCTCTTTCATAGCCCTCATTCACGCACAGCGGGCGAAGTCTATTAAATAACTTCACAACAAGCAGGCGAAGCCTGTTTAAATACTTCACAATGGTTGTTGTTAGAAAGGAAGTGCCGCTGACCCTGACAGGACGGAACCACGCTTGCACAAGCGAAGCCTTCTCGCTGTTAGAAGGAGAGTGCGCTTGCCACACGCAAGGCGTGTTTAACGACTTCGCATGGGGTGTTGTCCGACAGGGTGTACCGCTGATCCCGACAAGTAAAGCCAAATAATAGGAAGGGGGGCGCTGTTTCCCAAACGAGGTAGCGTGCGCCCGCCTTTTTTCTGCGCCCCCCTCCGCGGGAGCCCCGCTTGCGGGTCTCCCGCTACCCCCCAGATGGGAGCAAGCGGCGGCTCATCTCTCCACCCGCGTAATTTCACCGTTGTACGTGATAGAAAACCCAAGCCCCCTAACCCTTAACCACCGCTTCCAACGAGGTGTCCAAGCCCTTCAGCTACTTTGCTGGAAGTCGCTGACAATTAGATGAAGGTCGCAACTACGTTGTTGCAAGTCTTGGTTAAACAAACGAGACTCTCGTTTAAACAAACGAGAGTCTCAGCTAAACAAACGAGAGTCTCAGCTAAACAAACGAGAGTCTCGTTTAAACAAACGGAAGTCTCATCTAAACAAATGGAAGTCTCATCTAAACAAACGGAAGTCTCA
>JAISEA010000016.1 GCA_031264475.1 Treponema sp.
CGAGAAAATCTTCCTGTGGGAAAGCAAAGAGCCGTCCGTGTAACGGACGTGAATAAAACGTACCCGGCGTTTCCGGGTGAAGGAATTTTCTCAATGGCTAAGAAATTGTATGTCGGTAACCTCTCTTACAGCACTACCGAAGATGGGCTACGAAATCTGTTCAATCAGTTTGGAACTGTAGTTTCCGCAAAAGTTGTTTTTGATCGTGAAACCGGTAATTCAAAAGGTTTTGGATTTGTCGAAATGGAGTCTGAGTCCGAAACTGCGGCCGCTATCGCGGGCGTTAATGGCAAAGACTTTGACGGACGCCAAATCCGGGTCAATGAAGCAATGGACAGACCGCGCCGCGAGCGCCCGTCAGGCGGCTACGGCAACAGCGGCGGTTGGTGATACTTATCAAAGGATCGATTCCAAAAGAATCGATCCTTTGATAAAAAAGGAGGAAGTCACTGGATATCCGGTGACTTTTTTTGTTATGACGACTTCCTCTTCATCGTAATGTGGAGTCTTTAGTTAGCGGTGTTAATTTCTTTAAAATGGAAAATATGTATAAATTGGCGCTGTTCTTTTTCATGTTTTTCTTTTGCTCTTGTTCGGGAATAAGGGGAAAACTCTTTGTGATGGAGGGTAATTTTTATAATTCGCGAGGGCTATCAAATAAAGCTATCGCCGCGTATATGAAAGCATCCTCTTTTCATGAAGCCAAAGTTTATGCTGAATTTGGACTAGGTTCAAGTTACTATTTGCTTGGCGAAAGCGATGTGGCGCTTGAACGATTCAAAGACGCCGAGTCAGCGGCAAGTGGAGATACCGAATTGCTCTATCGTATCTACTACAACCAAGGAATTGTGCGTTTCGAGAAAGGATTTTTCACTGAAGCGGCCGCGGATTTCAGACGGGCTTTGGATATTGAGCCGAGTCGTATTGATGCAAAACGAAATCTGGAACTTAGCCTCTTGTCTCAAGAGCATCAGGAAACAGATCGGCAAAAGTCCAGTGAAAAAGAAACGGGAAAAAACGCCGAAAATAGCGAGCGGATGCAGACGTTATTCAAATTTTTAAAAGAAAAGGAAATCGAACGATGGAAAAGTTCGGAATGGATAGAGGATACGCCGACATCAGGACCGGATTATTAGTATTACTATTATTTGCCGTCTCGTTTTTCGCTCACGCAGTCGATGATGAACAGGACCTTCCACAATCGCTTCTTATAGAATCTGCATCGCTAGAAGAAGTTGAAGCAAGCGAAACACTAGTTATAGAACAGGAGCGGCTCTTCGTCGAGGTAGCCCTTTCACCTGAACAGCCTGTCGTCAATATACCATGGACAGTTTCGATTCTCGTAGATTATTCTCATTCCGAATATGTGGGTGTGAGTCCGCCTGAATTCCCCGAAGTGTTGCGTATTGACGAAATGCGTATAGAACCGTTGACTCGTGAAAACAAAAGTCGCTGGACCGCGGTACGGTGGACCTTTATTCCGCAAAGACCTGAATTCGATGAACCTATCCACCTTGGTTCTTTTCAAATCACAACGCCGGGTAAGACAGCCTTTACCGAAGCGATAGACGTCTCTATCCTGTACAGGACTCCCGCGGTGAAAAACTACTATCCACGTTTAGTCTGGGACAAGATTCAAACTCCTTTTGAGGTAGGAGTGGACGGTAGCCTCCTCCTTCGCCTCCTTGATTGGAATCCGTCGCTCCCACTTCCCAAAATCGGTCTTACGCCACCCGAACAAACGATTCTCGAAGAGCTTCCCTTAACCCAAGCGGATGTCGCCCGCTCCGCTATTCTTCGATTCTCCCTCATCCCGCTCACAGACGGCGAAGTAACCATTCCCCATCTGCATTTTAAGAGCCAAGGCTTTAATTTGGAGATTCCCAGCCTCACTATTCCCGTCGTACATTCGGTTAAAGACGCAGTTTCTCCGCAGACGTATGAGCCTATTTTCACCGTGGATACGGCTTCTCCATCAACAGCCGCGCCATTTCCTGAAAAAGCTCTCGGAATTCCAAAAATCTTTTCCCGAACAGCCGTCAATATAGCCGCGCAAGCTAAAACGCTATGGGAATATGGCGAAAAAGTGGAATCTCTGGCATTGATCAGGAAGAATGAAAGGGACGATGTATTAGGGTTTACTTTTATTCCTTTGCGGAAGGATATGGAACAGGCGTTAAACTTGGTTCCAAGCCATGACGAAACGTGGATTCCCAAAAAGATTTGCCTTATCGCGGCTCTCTGTTGTCTGGCTGGACTGACGGTTCTTCTTATAAAGGGAAGGCTGAAACAGACAAGGAAAAACACATTCTTTGCATCTGTATTAGTACTGCTTATGATATGCGGTCTGGTGGGGTTTTGGTCTCCTCTTCAACGGAAGACTGCGGTGTTTTACGCATCCGACGTTTATTCAGTGCCAGAACTCAAAGGCGCGGTCATGGGGCGGATCAACGAAGGGCAATGGGCTATGCTCCGTTCCACATCAAGCGAGTGGGCTTTCGTTGAATCTAACGGTTTGTCTGGGTGGATTCTACTTGAAAAAGCGATTTTTTATTAAAACGAAGGGCGGATCAGTAACAAGTTGCGCCGTTATCGTTTAATGCTTTGACGACTGCCTTCAACTTATTTTCACATTCATGAAACTCGTTTTGTGGAACGCTGTCGGCTACTATACCGGCGCCGGAACGCGCGAAGATTTTGCCGTTTTTCTTAAACGCCAGCCGTATAGCGATACACATATCCATGTCACCGGAGAAGCCGATATACCCAATAGCGCCGCCATAAACGCCCCGTTTGTTGTTTTCCAGCTCGTTGATGATTTCGCACGCGCGGATTTTCGGAGCGCCCGAAAGCGTCCCGGCAGGCAGAATCGCGTTGATCGCGTCAAGCGCCCCGAATTCAGGACGGATTTTCCCTCGCACAGTCGAACCAATATGCATCACGTGGGAGAATCTCTCAATAGACATATATTTTTCCACTTCAACCGAGCCGAACTCGCTAATCTTCCCCAAATCGTTTCTACCCAAGTCCACGAGCATATTGTGTTCCGCAAGCTCCTTGGGATCAGCGAGCAACTCGCGCTCAAGCGCCATGTCTTCCTTAGGCGTTTCGCCTCGCGGGCGAGTGCCCGCAAGCGGGAACGTATACAGAACGCCATCTGTGAGCCGGACGAGCGTCTCAGGCGATGCGCCAGCGATCTCGATGTCGTCGCTGGAAAAGTAGAACATATAAGGCGACGGGTTAAGCTCTCGCAAGGCTTGGTACACCCCAAAAATACTACCCTCAACGTCCGCGACAAGCCGATTCGACAACACCACTTGGAATATATCGCCCTCGCGGATGTACTCTTTCGCCTTCTCTACCATTGAGCAAAAGGCTTCTTTGCTAAACAGGGGGCGAAATTCGCTCTTGACGATCATTCGTGGAACGTCCACTTCCGCGCCGCTTTCCACAATGCGGGCAAGGTGATCCAATTCGCCCAGAGCGCGGTTATAATTTTCCACAAACGCATCTGTCTTTACGTCAATGATCAAGATAATTTCGTTCTTCAAACGGTCGAAAGCGATCACCTTATCAAACAACATGAGATCGACGTCTTTGAAATTCTCTTCATCAAGCGCGTCGAGGTTAAGTTCAGGCTCGCCGTATTTGATGAAGTCATAGGAGAAGTATCCAACCAATCCGCCGGAGAATGGGGGCAGACCGGGCAGACGCGGGCTTTTATTTTCCTCTATTATTTGCTTAATAGACGCGCTCGGATCGTCCGTTTCAAAACGCAATTCGGTCCCGTTGCGTATGCGGAGCTTCTTATCCTGACACGTAATTTCCAACTGGGGGTCAAAACCAAGAAAGGTCCAGCGTCCCCAATTCTCCACGTCTTCCGCGCTTTCAAGAATAAAGCACTGTCTACTCAGGTTCTTGAGTCTTTTGAAAACGCGAGTCGGCGTATTTCCATTAGCGGGAATCGTTTTTGAAACGGGAATACGCCCGTAATCCTCAGAAAATGCCTTTAATTCGTCTAAAGTATAAGTATTTGTAATCATAGTCTCCATTCCACAGGCACAGCCTGTTTAACAGCTTCTTGACGGGTGTCAGACGTCAAGAGCTTATTTAATATTCAAAAGCGTCCGTACATCCTCGTTGGAGAGGGTTTCCTTTGCCATAAGCTCGTCTGCAAGCTTTTCAAGATCGGTTTGGTATTCTGATAGTATCGACTGGGCCCGTTCCTTTGCCTTGTCAAGTATTTTTTTCACAGCCGCGTCTAGGTTTTTGGCGGTCTCTTCGGAGTAATCCTTATGCCGCGCTATATCCCTGCCAATGAAAATCGGCTCGTCTTCCTGTCCATAGGCGACAGGACCCATGTCTTCATCCATACCCCATTCGCAAACCATGTGCCGCGCCATCTCTGTTGCCTGTTGAATATCCTGTTTAGTGCCGGTGGTCGTCTCTTTATAGAGAAGCATTTCAGCGGCCCAGCCTCCGTAGCAAATCACGATGCGATCCTCGATCCAGCCTTTAGTGCGGCTATAGCTATCGGACTCAGGCAGGGACATAGCCATACCAAGCGCGCGCCCGTGGGGTACAATGGTTACTTTGTGAAGCGGATCCGCGTTCTCAAGATGATAATGGAGGAGTGCGTGTCCGCTCTCGTGAATCGCGGTCATCTTACGTTCCTTCTCGGAGATTGCCAAAGAGGTACGGGCGACGCCCATGACGATCTTATCCCGTGCCTGCTCGAAGTCGCTCATAGCAACGGTATTCCCTTGCCGTCTTGCGGCGAAGAGCGCGGCTTCATTGACAAGATTAGCGATCTCCGCGCCGCTCATACCGGGAGCCGCGCGCGCCAGCCTATCAAAGTCAATATCATTGTCAAGCTGTACTTTTTTCGCGTGAATCCTAAAAATCTGCTCCCGTTCCTTCACGTCAGGCATGGCGACGACAACCTGTCGGTCAAACCGCCCCGGACGCAGAAGAGCGGGATCAAGCACATCTGGTCTATTGGTAGCCGCGAGAATGATGATGCTATCCTTTGCGTTTGCGTCGAAGCCGTCCATTTCGACCAACAACTGGTTCAGTGTCTGCTCTCGTTCGTCGTGTCCGCCGCCGTAACCAGCGCCTCGTGTTCTACCCACGGCGTCAAGCTCGTCGATGAAGATGATACAGGGAGCGCTTTTCCTGCCCTGCTCGAACAAGTCGCGTACCCTGCTTGCGCCCACGCCAACGAACATTTCCACGAAGTCCGAGCCTGACATATGGAAGTACGCGACATTAGCCTCGCCCGCGACTGCGCGCGCCATAAGCGTCTTACCGGTGCCAGGCATACCCACCAAAAGCACGCCCTTGGGAATCTTCGCCCCCATCCGTGTGAAACGTTCAGGGTCTTTCAGGAATGCGACTACCTCCTCAAGTTCGTACTTCGCGTCCTTCTGTCCCGCGACATCCGCGAAAGTTATCTTCTTGCCGTTATCCTCGTATCTCTTCGCCTTACTCTTGCCGAACTGGAAAGCTTTACCTGAGCCCGGGGCGCTTCTCATCATATAATAGATAAAGCCGAACCCTATAATCCAGGGCACCAGCTCTAGTAATATCCTCCAGAACGGGTTATTCGCGGACCCGCCCTCGACCGCGATGTCGTTTTCCATGAGCTTTGCGAGAAGCGTCGAGTCTTGGTATGGGATAAAGGTGCGGAACAGCAACGGCGTTCCGTCTTTTAACGAACCTTCTATGGTTCGGTCGTCGATAATTTTTACCCTCAGGATGTTCTTTTGATCAAGAAAATGCGTGAACGTCGAATAAGGTATGGTCTGCACCGTAGGGGTCGAGGGTCTCAAGAAGAAAGAGGCGAAAAAGACGCTTATAATTACAAAGAAAACCAACGCCAATGGGTTTGATTTGTTATTTCTACGCGGTTTAAGCGGAAATCTCTGTCTCGGTTTTTCATTATTAGCCATATTTACTCCTCATACATTTTCCATGTGAAAATTTTGTTTCATAGAGTATCTTAATATACTACTATTTTTGATTTAAGTCTACCATTCGGCGTTCGTTTGAATAACGAGGCTTTTTTTCAAATTACACGGGGTACAAGCGCCTTTCTTTCGTTGAAAACGCCGAAAACGGTACGTAGCCTTATCGGGACACCCTGAAAATGCTTTAGAAAAGTTCAAAATGACTTCGGAGTTGTACCGAGTAACTTCGGAGTTGTACCGAGTAACTTCGGAGTTGTGCCGAGTAACTTCGGAGTTGTACCGAATAACTTCGGAGTTGTGCCGAATAACTTCGGAGTTATACCGAATAACTTCGGAGTTGTACCAAGTAACTTCGGGGTTATATGGCAGACGGGGATTTAACTCATAGCGCCGTCAGTCCAAGATGTCTGATACCGCATCGTCTACTAAACTGTGTACGGAACCATCATAGCCGTGTACGAAACTTCCTAAATCTAGTTTTGAGCTAGATAAATCTAGTTTTGAACTACTTAAATCTAGTTCTGAACTACTTAAATCTAGCTTTGAGCTAGATAAATCTGGTTCAGAGCTAGATAAATCTAGTTTGGAACTACTTAAATCTAGTTCCGAATAGAACAGTCGGAGTTCGGAACAGAACAAACGGAGTTCCGAATAGAACAGTCGGAGTTCAGAATAGAACAAACGGAGTTCAGAATAGAACAAACGGAGTTCTGAGTAGAACAATCGGAGTTCCGAATAGGACAGTCGGAGTTCGGAACAGAACAATCGGAGTTCCGAATAGAACAATCGGAGTTTAGAGCTTCAAAGTCGGTGTTCGGGTGGAGGGGCGGATGCTTTAACTTTAACTCATCGCACCGTCAATCTGGCACCGCATCGTCTAGTAAACTAGTTAGACGATGGAGCCGATGGTATAAGCTTCCAAACACCCATTCCACGGCTTGTTCCACAAGTCCAGCCTTCACCGGATTCTCCGCGATGTACTCCCGTACCCGCAAGAAGTCCGTTATCCCCTTGATTATTCGTGAATAGAACCGCTCTCCTCACACGTGCCCCCTTCCGCCCCTGCGCCTTATTCCACGCCTTGGCAAAATTACACTTTATCCATTGCATTATTTCCGATAAGTTACCGTCTTTATCCGGCTTTATCAAGCAATGGATATGATTTCCCATGATACAGAAATCCAACAAGTTGAAACGGAACTTCCGCTTCGCTTTTTTGACATAAAGGAGGAACCGTTTGCCTGCCGTTAAGAAAATATAAAATATTCTTTATATGCTTGACATATTCTCAAAAACGTATTTATAATAGTTTATCGTTAAACTCTACAACTTTAGATTGAATTTGAACGGAGGTTATTGTGAAAAAACTGAAGAAAATATCTGCGGTTGTTACGATCATTACATTGGTCGGTTGTACCACAACCATCCTGCCTAAGAAAGACGGGGAGCAGACGGATTACACGGGACAATTCGAGTCCGCGCGTAAGCAACTACAAGTAGCGGAACCCGCTATACGGAAAGAAGGACAACACCCGCTTGTGCTTGCCCATTATATGCCCTGGTATACAGCGCCTCCTGTGAGCGAGCAGTACGGGTTTCACTGGCACCAAGGCGGCAGTAAATTTGACCCGTATACTACACAGGCGGACGGCAGGGCAAACATCGCTTCGCACTACTATCCACTCACCGGTCCCTACGACTCGAAGGACCCAGCCGTCTTGGAGTATCAAGCCGCGCTCATGAAGATGAGCGGCATAGACGGCGTTATCTTTGATTGGTACGGTGTCAGAGACGCACTTGATTACAAAAGCATACACGAGGCAACCGTCGTTATGGTCGATGTGCTCAGGAAACACGGACTAAAGTTCGCGGTATGTTACGAAGATCAAACCGTCAAACACATGATTGAAGGCAACTTCATAGCCAAGACAGACGCTATAAACACGGCAAAGGAAGCGTTCACGTGGATGCAGGAACATTGGTTCACAGACGAAAACTACGTAAAACTAGACGGCAGACCACTCGTGCTTGACTTCGGACCTCAATTCTTCATGCAAAAGACCGAGTGGGAGGAGATTTGGGCTGACGTAGACCCAAAACCATTCTTCGTGGATATTGACAACAAGACAAATTTTGCGGAGGCGACCTTCAACTGGCCTCCCATGCACCTGTCGAGCGGTGGCAGACTAACCATCCCCAGACTCGTTACCTACCTGAACAGCTTCTACGAGAAACAGAACGCCAAGCCCTTCCTCGTCGCTACCGTGTTCCCGGAATTCCACGATATTTACGCGCAAGCAGGCGGTACGAGCTATGGCTTCCTTGACTACTCGAACGGAGAGACATTCAAGCTGACGTATGACTCCGCGGAAAAAGCCCGCCCCGACGTTATTCAAGTGACTACGTGGAATGATTACGGCGAAGGTACTATCATTGAACCGACTATTGAACGAGGTTACGCATCCCTTGAGTATTTGCAAGATGCGCGAAAACAGCGAGAACCGGATTTCGCTTTCAACTACACGGACTTACGCATACCCATTGAACTATACCGTATCGTATCAGGCGAAGACGACGCGAAAAAGCAACAAGTCGAAGAGATTTATACCGCTATTTTCAGTGGAGACGCGGCAACGGCACGGAACCTGACCCGTTCTGCGGGCATTGGCTATGATTTCTCGATTCATCCCATCTTACGCGACACAAACGAATCCGCGCAAAAGGAAATAGCCCAAGTCTTTGATCCAGACGGAAGGAGAAATCTCGCACTTGGAAGACCCGTCGTAACGTCGAGCAGGATTTACGACTTCACCGGGGCAAAAGCCGTTGACGGGGACCTAGCTTCCTATTGGGAAGGAGCGTCAGACAAGTACCCCGCGGACTTCACGATAGACTTAGTAAGTGTGGTAAAACTCTCCACCATGGTCGTCAAACTAAATCCGCAACGCATCTGGGGCAAACGCACGCAAACCATAGAAGTACTCGTTGGAAACGACAGTGAAACCTTCACACGTCTGACACCGCCTACCGCTTATGTATTTGATCCAAGCGCAAACGGCAATGCAGTCGCCATCCCTCTCAATACTCAGGCGCGTTACATACGCCTTATCTTCACAGCAAACACCGGCGCAAAGTCTGGTCAGATCGCCGAATTCGAGGTTTACGGTGAATAAGCCGCATAGCGCCTTAATCAGCGCAAGACAAGACATGGTACCCCCCCCCCCCGAAGAATCAAAAGAGAGCTAGAAGACTAGCTTTTCTTTCCGCTTTTTGTTTTATTCTTTTAACAAATTGTTTCTCCGCTCTCACTGACGAAAAGCCGGGCGCATCCGCGCCCACACAGACCCAAGAGACTACCATCGCCGATGACGGCGGACCTCTTATCCTCGTTCACTATATGCCTTGGTACGACGGACCGTCCACGAAGTCCCAAGAAAACAACCTCGCGGTATACGGCGGTCATTGGACAGGCTGGGGCAAGATCAAGAGCAACGAGGCGACCCTTGACCGCAAGGCGAAAATATACGCGCATCAATACCCGCTCACCGGTCCCTACGATGGGGATACGGAAATCCTTTTACACTACCAAACCGCTCTTATGAAAATTGCAGGCATTGACGGCGTGATCTTTGATTGGTACGGCAGTAACGCAGTAAACGACTTCGGCGCCATCCATGAAAACACCAAAGCAATGGTAGGGACTCTGAAGAAGGCGGGACTCAAGTTTCTCGTCTGCTATGAAGACAACACGCTCAACATGACAGGCTATCAAAGAAACGACCCAGCCGCGCTTGCGGTTGGTAAAAGCGTATTTGAGTGGGCGCAGGAGAACTGGTTTACCGACGCATCCTATGTGCATTACAACGGCAGACCTGTGGTGGTTTGTTTCGGTCCCCAGTATTTCAGCGCAAAGGCGCAATGGGACGAAGTATTCAGCGGAGTCGATCCAGCCCCGTATTTCGGGGACCTAGACAATCGCTATTCGTGGGCTGACTTCTCCTATAATTGGATGCCCATGAGCGCTAGTGTCAGTGGTGTTCTATCCCAAGACGCGCTTACAAAATACCTTGACTCGTTTTACAACGGCGCACAAAGCAAAAAGCCCTACAGAATGGCGACCATCTTCAGCGCGTTTGACGACTGTTACGAAGATGTAGGCAATGTAAGCTACGGAACCTTGGACTATGCGGACGGTGCTGTTTTCGCCTTGACCTTTGAAAAGGCGATGGCGCAGGCGCCCCAAGTCGTCCAAGTCGCAACATGGAACGACTACGGCGAAGGCACGATCATCGAACCAACCATTGAGCGCGGCTATGCGGAACTTGAGTATTTACAAGACAGACAACGTGAATGGAATCCTACGTTTCCTTTTACGAAGGAAGACCTACGGTATCCCCTCGAATTCTACAAATTAGTCTACACAGACACGGCGGATTCCCGTCAAAGAGCCGCGATAGCCGCGGCGTATACCGCCATTTTCAAAGGAGATGCGGAAACGTTCCGCGCCCAAGTCGCGAAGATCGGAGTAACGGTAGACGTGAACGATTTGAAACCACTCTTGCGGTAATCCTCCCCTTGCCCGCGGACGTGGGTGGTCTTCGCATTTGCGGAGATCGAAGGGAGGGGGAATTGATACAGGTTTCTCACAGAGGAAACTCTGTTTGAAATAAGGCGGGCGTATGCTTGCCTAAAACACTTTTAAGGAGATAGTTATGAAAAAGACTATTCTAGTTATGACGACGCTTGTCTTAACTTGCGTCGCACTGTTAATCGGGTGTGAAGTCAACGGGGGCAACGAAGACGAGCCGTCCAACACAGGGATAAATCCCTCGTCAATCACGGCGGACTTCCAGACGTTCTACATCAAGGTTTTAGACCAAAATAGGACGTCCGCGCCTGACATCTCAACTGGGGCCCGTTGGCATTTTCACAACAACGTCAACAACGGAGATACGATTGGGTTTGCGATCCAAAAGGTCTTTGTGAACGACAGCCCGTCCGAGACAGGCGCGGTGGTATTGTACGACTTTACCAACGCGCCTGATTTCTCCTCAGCCAACAAGGGCGCGTTTGACGCTGGCAATATGGGCGCAGGCTCGGTCAGCGGCGGAGCATGGGTGGTGGAAAGGACCGACTCAGGCTATACGTACCTCGGCAACCTCGCGTCAGGCGCAGAAGCGGGCGGCAAAGCCTATTGGGGCTTTGTCGTCAAGAACGTATCCACCACAGCCAAAGCGGACAACATCAACCTTGAGATCGTGAACGCTGATGCGGTGAGTGTCGCAAACTCGTCTCTAGCAGGCTGGTTTGGGATAAAGGACTTCGGCGCTTACGCGGATCCTGGCGAACCTAATGATCCTGACGACCCTGATCCTGTTGAGCCTGTTCTTACATCGGAATTCGCGGTCTATTACCTGAACATCGCGGACGCGGGGCTTGCGGGTATAGAAGGTATACATTTTCACAATAAGACCGATCACGAACTCGGTATGGTTGTAGATCGCATCTTTGCTACCAATACGCCGGGCGTAGAGGAAGCCGTCGTCTTTGAATTTGATGGAACCGATAAGTCAACGGAAGAAGACGCGGCAAACGGCGGGTATTATTGGTCTAATATCAACGGAGCGGACGGAAGCGTTACCATTGGGGCGGCGGCTGGCGCGGATAACTACGCTTACATCGGCGGGTTTGCGACGCCACTGTTCACTGACAAAGCCTACATCGGCATTGTCGCAAAGAACGTCTCTGACACCGTGAAAGGCGACGAAATCACGGTTCAGCCTATCATAGGCGGCGAGACTGACGATTCCAAGTCTAAAACCTTCGCGGAACTATTCTGCGAATAGCAAGCTACAGGCTGTCTGAAAAGACAGCCTGTTTAGGGACGGCTCAGACGTAAGTGTGAGTCGCTCGTAACTGTAAAGGAAAATAAAATGCCTAATTCACAAACCTCCATCCCAGGACCGGATGCAAAATACTATGGCTGGCTAAACTATTTCTTAGCCTATGACTACAACGCGCTGGCGCAAAGCAAGCTCATGACAAAATCACCCTTCGTCCTCATCCTGCCTCAAGAGGCGGAGAAGAATATTTTCTCCTGCGCCGCAAGATGGCAGAATGAACGCGGGGAATTAGGTCCCTTCAGTGAAGTCAAGACCGCGGACGTTTGGCGGTAAAGGCAAAGGTGACAGAGGTAACAAATGAAAGAAAGAAAATTATATCTAATCATCGTACTATTTATCGCCGCGCGCTTGTACAGCATCGATATTTCAATAGCAGACGGCGCACGGCTGGACGTTGTCTCAAGAACCTCTCTTGGCGTTGATCTGGACAACCCCTATCGCTTCGGGCTGAGCAATGAAATCACCCAATTCGACCTTGTTTTCGGACTAGCCCCGTATCAGAAGATCAGCAACAGAGTCAATTCACCAACCGCAGTCGGCTTCATAGACGTAACGCTCTTCAACCTAGACCTGATAAAGATCGGCAACAGCGTCGGCTACAACCCGCCCGGCGCTATCAACACAAACAGGTACCAAACCGGGGAATTCCTCGCGGGCGTAGTCAACAAGAATTGGCTCATACAACTCAACGCGGCAGGCAACGAACCCTTCTCCTCCCCTTGGAACAAGGGTTTACAGTTCATCAACGATGGCTTCAAGTTCTCCTGGGCATACCTAGACTCCATGGTTGACGTGCGGCGTATCAACGCGATAAGCGGCATTCCTGTCATCACCCGGCGGGGCGAGGAGAATATGGCGGGAGACGGTCAGACCCAAGAACACGGGACCATGAAACAGTTCGGATTCGACACGGTGGGTAATATCGCGGATAGGCTTGGTTTCTCCGTCTCAGGCAACCTCGTGGCGGCTATGTACAACAACGAAGCGTTCGGCGTAAACGTAAAACTCGGCACCGAATACCCCTTTGATTCCGCAAACATAACCGAGGATAACCACAACGGCGTCGCTGTGGGCGTTGACACGGTGATCACTCCGTCAGCCGCGCCCGGGCTGAAAGTTTTCGCCTCTATCGACGGCTCCGCGGACTATAGTTTCGACGACACGGCAGACCCCATCTACGGCGGCACACGCATCGGTTACACTATCCCACTTAACGAGGACGTCTCTATCGAGCCTTTCGCTGGATTTGACATTGGCGTACGTCTCAAGGAGGATGGGGATTGGGAAAAACCAGCTTACGAAGCGTCTGGCGGGCTTACCATGCGGTGGCCTGGGCAGGGCGGGTGGTTGAAAGACTACATTCTCAACTCAGATGGGCGGGTGTTTCCTGGTATGTCCCTTGCCTATAAGGTGTATCAAGACTTGGAAGCGGGGGCGGACATTGAACATTCCATTAAATTCACGCTTTTTGAGCCTCTGGGCGACGACGGGGTATTCTATGGGATTGGCGCGGAGATCATAATCGATCTCATTGACTTAACCAGCGTAACCGAGGGCGCTCCCGCAACTGCGAACGACCCGCCGGGTGGGTTTCGCGCCTTGGCGACCGCGTATTTTGATTACGCCATACCGAATTTTCTGAGATCGAGCGGCACGCTTGTCCCGTGGACTATTCTTTATTACGATAATCTCCCTGATACAGCCGACTCTTCGAGTCGTATAAACGACATGAAGGTAGACTTGGGTCTTAATTTCGAGAATTTCATCTCAAATACCACCTTTGGTATAGTTTGGAACTCTGGTAGCCTGATTCAAAAGACTTCCGCGCACTGGGGCTACCTCCGCGCGTTAGTGGAGATCAAGCTTTAAAACAAAGGGCGGGTGTTGCAAGAGGGTCCATTACACCTTTCTAACAACGTCCGCCTTTTGTCTTTGGGTGTATTAACTACGCCGCGCCCTCTCCGCTGTCCGCCTTGAAACAACTCGTCTTTTTAATCAAACAACGTTACATCTTTTCTTTTAAGCCGCCATGAATCAAGACCTGTCTTTTCACCAATATCTTCCAGCACACCTAAAATTGTCTGATGCTCTGGCGTTACGCCGTTCTTGAGCAGGGGCAGTATATCAAATACGATTTCGTTGAATGAAGAAGTTTTGTTTTCGCGTTCCATGCGCCGTAAATAACTGATCAAATAGTATTTTATGCGCAACCGCACATCTAAACGACTCTGAAAACTAGTGTTTTTCTTTATGCTGTATGTGCCTGTATTGTGATCGTAGTCAAATTTATCCATCAACAGCGGCGTAATATCGGTATATTCCTTTTTGAGCAAGTCCAAGAAGCCCCATTCAAGCCCTTTAATGATAAGTTCGTCGTTAATCTGTTCTAGCGTCGCCCCGTTGTCTCTGGCTATGACGCCTTCAATGGTTTGTATAACGATCTCCCCAATGTTGGTGCCGAAGTTCGCCTTTAACACCGCCCTGGGATTCTTGACTTTTCTGAAGTTAATGATCAATTGCCCGGATAAGACGGTAAACGGATGTTGCCTCTTCTTAAAATCGGTTTGCCCGTTCTTTTGCGGAACAGCGCCGATGTATTCAAAGCCGCATCGCTCGCAGGTTTCTATGATCAAGTGCCAGAATTCCGGGTCTTTATGGGCGAACACGAAGGAAAGCCAGCGGTTGAACTTCAGAACCCGGTACATTTCCTCTATACTCTTGGCGATAAGTTCTTTGTACTGCTCTTTTGTTTTGTTATGCTCGCCGCCTTCTATCGCCTCCTGCTCGTAATCCGTCTCGCTCACGTCAAAATCAAGCCATGCGTTCCACATGGTTGATAAATCTAAATACGGGATTTTCTTGCCATAGGGCGGGTCAGTATAGATATAATCAACGCTTTCCTTGCTCAAAAAGGACAGATCAGCCGCCGTACCTTTGACAATAGTCGCTTTTTCTCTCATCAGATTCGGCTGGACTTGGGAGAGCATACATTCCTGCTCTATTTCTTTCTTCCCGTTATACACGCGCTTAAATTTAGTCTCAAAAACATCTATCATCCTTCTGTTTGCGGGACGCGGGGCGATACGATAGCGGTAATACGTTATAAAATGATTGCCGCCGCCTTTGGGCGTTTCGTGGAATGTTTTATTCATTACCGACACCGTATTATAGAAGGCAAGCAATAACGAAAGCCTTATGCCCTCATCTTTTTGTTTGATTATCAAGGCTTTTAACAGCGCCAGCTGTGCTAACTGTTCGTCCGTAAACAGCGCTTTTACCGTTTGAACGTCCGAGCCTTTGGGCAGGGGCAGATCTTTGGGACCTTTATATTTCTTTATGGCGGTGGATATTTCCGCGTCCGTCTTAGGCTCTCGTTTAAGGTAGTCTTCTTTTATTCTGGTGAAGCAATCCAGCAACTCCTCGCGTCTCACCGAAGCAAGGAGCGCCTTTGTCAGAAACACCGAAAGCGGGTTTAGATCAACATGAACCGCCGCCCTGCCGTTTATAAGCGCTTCCACCGCCGTAACGCCGCTACCGCCAAAGGGGTCAAGCACAACGTCCCCTTTTTGTGAGAAATTTTTTATATACGCGCTGACTATATCCCATGATTGGCGCGTAAAATAGGCGTTGCACCCGAAATGCCGCTTCGCCTGCTGTTTCCTCGCCTTAATTTCTCCCAGAAGCGGGCGACTGGTGTAGTCAAACTGTTCTCCCGGTCTTATCGGCGCGGGCTTGTCATACGAAAACACCTTCCCCGGCTGGAAACTGTCAGGGGAAAGGATTCTTTGCAGGGCTTGCCAATGGTCGTCAATGTCCTTGATGTGGAAATACAGTAGCGGCGTTTCCGTTTCCGTGGTTCTCCAACAGGCAAATTCAACGCCGTTACAGAGTGCGAAATACTTGCTTCTGATTTCAGGGTGGGTCGCGTAGATGTACGCCTGTTCCACATTGTCGTCATTGATTATTCTTTGACCCGGCGCTTTCGCGTCCAAGACCCACGCATAACTATTTTCCACTTTTAACACATAGTTGGGTATCAAATTAACCCTTCTTTTCTTGCTTCCCGTCCGCAGGAACGGGCTTTGAAGGGATTTTTCACGCACTATATTTTCGTAGGTAAATCCGAGTTCTCTGAGAATGGGGTCTATGATGACGGCGCGTACCGCCGCCTCCTTGAAGTCCTTATCGGTTTCTATTTTAGCAAAATCAAGCGTGCCGAATAGTCTTTCTTTAATATTCATTACACTATTATAGGTTCTTCGCGGCTTTTTGACAAGTACTTATTTCCGCGCGTTAGGGTTTTAAAATAAAAGGAGGATAGTCAATGGCTGACGCCATAGCCATAGCATATATAGACGGGGTTTCAGATAGACTCAATTAGGTCTGTGGATGATTCAATTAGGTCTGTGAGTGATTCAATTAGGTCTGTGAACGATTCAATTAGGTCTGCGAGTGATTCAATTAGGTCTGTGAGTCATTCAATTAGGTCTGTGAGTCATTCAATTAGGTCTGTGAGTGACTCAATTAGGTCTGTGGATGACTCAATTAGGTCTGTGAGTGGCTCAATTAGGTCTGTGAGCGATTCAGGGATGGCTAGGGGTTATTCAGGTAGGGCTGTGAGCGATTCAGGGATGGCTAGGGGTTATTCAGGTAGGTCTGTGAGCGATTCAGGTAGGGCTGGGGGTTATTCAGGTAGGGCTGGGGGTTATTCGGGTAGGGCTGGGGGTTATTCGGGTAGAGCTGGGAGTCATTCAGGTAGGGCTGTGAGGTTGAAAAAGGAGCATAGGTAAAGGGGAGAAGGCTCTTTAGTTGGCGGATTGGGGGGTGGCGGAAGACCCCGAAGGGGGCTGGAGACAGGGGGGCGCGACACGAAGGCGGCTGTGTGCCGCATAGGTATGGAAATAGCGCCCCCCTCCTCCTAAACAGCCTTCGGCTGTGAGTTAAACATAGATAAACTCTTCGTCAAAGACGACGATTTCGCTTGCCTTTTCCCTGCTTAAAGCTTCCTCTGGAGAAACGGTTTCCGTGCGTCCATAGACAAGCCCCAACAGCTGAATTACCACGAGCGGTATCATGGCGACCATAGCCACAATCCCGAAAGCATCCTTCATTATATCACCGCCCACGCCCGTACACGTGCCGAGCGCCAACGGAAGGAGGAACGTCGAAGTCATGGGTCCTGAACATACGCCGCCTGAGTCAAACGCAATGCCGGTAAAGATACGCGGGACAAAGAACGAAAGGATCAGCGCAAACGCATACCCCGGAATCAGTATCCACATGATCGAAATACCGGTAAGAATACGCACCATCGTGATGCCAAGCGCAATGGACATACCTATCGAAAGCCCGGTGTTCATTACCTTTTGCGTGATTGCGCCCTGTGATACGTCTTCAACCTGTTTGTTAAGCACGTGAACCGCAGGCTCTGCGGCTACGATGAAGTAACCAATGATCATGCCGAGCGGCACAAGCAACCACTTGACTTCTGAACGTGCTAGTTCACTCCCAAAGAGGTGCCCCGCAGGAATGAAGCCTACTTCCACACCAGTCAGAAACACGACCAGCCCGATAAACGTATAGACGAAACCAACGAGGATACGCCCCACCTGTCTCTTCTTGAAACGTTTGGAAATGAGCTGGAAGATCACGAAAAAGACGAATATCGCGGCAAGCGCTAGGGCTACTTCCTTGATGGTCTCAGGGAAGGCGTGCAGGAAACTCATCACCACGTCGCGGTTCGTGTAAGCCGCTATCGCTTCAAGATCGATCTTATCGCCGCCGCTGACCTTGTTGATGTTCTTCACCAAGCCGAGTATCAGCACCGCTAGGATGGGACCGATACTACAGAGGGCTACGAACCCGAAACTATCGTCCTTGGAGTTTTTATCGCCACGGAGAGACGCTACGCCAAAGCTCATCGCCAGCATAAACGGCACGGTTATTGGTCCCGTGGTAACGCCGCCTGAGTCAAACGCAACCGGAATAAAAGAGCCGTTTGAGGCGCCGAGCATATACCCCGCTACGCCGAAGGTTATCGCGTAGAAGATGAGTAACAGGATCATAAGCGGTATGCCGAAAAATACGCGAAGCACCGCAAGCGCAAGGAATATGCCTACGCCTATGCCTACGGTAACGATGAGGGTCCACGGGTTCAACGATTCCTCTAGTTGCCCCGCAAGCACCTGTAAGTCAGGTTCCGCAATAGTGATAATAACGCCCATCACAAAGCTGATGCCCAACGCGAGGAAGAGGCTCGTGGTCTTGGTGAGTTGCGCGCCGATGCCTTCACCCAAAGGCATCATCGCCATATCCGCGCCGAGCGTAAAGAAGCCCATGCCAATGACGAGAAGCGCCGCGCCAGCGATAAACATCATGACGACTCCCGCCGACATCGGCACGAAGACGATGCTGGCGACTATTACGATAACCGTTATGGGAAGCACTGAAGCAAACGCTTCCATAATCTTTTCTTGTAGTATCTT
>JAISEA010000017.1 GCA_031264475.1 Treponema sp.
TATTTTACAGGAGAATAAAATATGAAAAGACTCGTCATTATCGCAATTCTTGTAGCGGCTAATTTAGGCGCCGCCTTTGCACAAACCACATTTGCAATGCCTGATAAAGTTACGATAAGTGGTACCCTTGCCTTTGTACAAGGCAGAATCGTCGTTCAAAGCGCAGATACTGCGTATTTTACAGGCGGCGATCTCGATAAACTAGTCGGTTTCGTGGACGGTTTCAAAGAAGGAGCGTCAGTTCAAATCGAAGGCTATGTATTCGCACCGCCAAGTGGCGATATGAAGTTCATCAGAACGCTCAGGGTCGCCTTTAACGGCAAAGACTATGAAATGAGAGCCGATTTCCAGAATAACGGTTATTTTGGAAGGATGAGTTTCGACTCGCGGAATCATTCCAGAGATGGAAACAAAATCTTCTCCCCTGAGCGAAACGGTTTCTATCCCCACCACAACAACTGGGGTAGACATCGTCCTCCAAGGTACTAGTCGTTTTTCAAACTAAAAACCACTATCTGTGGAGGGTTTTAGATAACCACAGACCGTATTATTCATCTTGCCGAGTTAATCTGTGGTTATATTTTTATGAGATTTACCTTCCGTTATGTTCTGCAAGATCACGTTTACGCTAACCGTGAAGGTCGCGGTCTTGCCGCCCACCGTTACGGTTACCGTTTGCGTGCCCGTTGTTTCAGTGTCGTACCCGCTTATGTCGGCTATGCCCACGGTTTCCGTCTTGGTCGTGCCGTTAGTGTAGGTTCCCGTTACCACGAGTCTGCTCAGGTTCAATGCCTCTCCCGGCGCATATACAGTCTTGGTCGGCGGACTGGTGATCGCTATGCTCTGTAAGGTCGCTTCGCCGCCGGCGTTTACCGTTATCGTGAAGGTCGCGGTCTTACCGCCCACCGTTACGGTTACGGTTTGTTGTCCCGTGGCATCCTTGTTGTACCCGCTTATGTTGGATAGAGTCACGGTTTCCACCTTAGTCGTTCCACCAGAGTAGGTTCCGGTTACCACAAGACCGCTTAGGTCTAGGGCATCGCCTTTGCCGTATACGGGCTTGGTAGGTGGACTGGTTACCGCTATACTTTGTAGGATCGGCTCGTCCTCGGCACAGCCGAGGGTCGCTCAGAGCGCGGTCATGGCACTCTTGCCGAAAGAATGATATTTCTTCATTCTGTTACTCCTTCATTCTTCGTATTTGATGTACGCGACCGTTCAAGCATGGAGGCGCGAGGGCACGCATATATAAAAAGCCCGCTGGTCGGGATGACCGGCAGACTTGAAGAATGAGGCGTTTGCGCTGGATAGTATATATAATTACATTACGGGAGGGGGGGGGGAAAATCATTGCGGCAAAGTAAAGAACAAATAGCAATGAGCAATTAGTAATGAGCAAAGGAAGACGGGGTCCGTCCGGGGTGCAAGCCGGGCGGCGTCTTCCTAATGAGCAGTTAGCAGTTAGCAAAGGCGGTCGGGTGGTGTCAGAGCGCGGAGGCTAGGCGCAAGTGTCAGGCATCGGCTGGTGGCAAGGAAGAGGGGGTCCGTTCGGGGTTAAAGCTGGGCGGCGCCTTCCTAATGAGCAAATAATAGTTAGCAGGTAGCAATTAGCAGTTAGTAATGAGCAAAGGAAGAGGGAGCTGTTCGGGGTTAAAGCTGGGCGGCGCCTTCCTAATGAGCAGGTAGCAGTTAGCAGTGAGCAAAGGAAGAGAGAGCCGTCCGGCGTGCAAGCTGGGCGGCTCTTTCCTAATGAGCAGGTAGCAGTTAGCAGTTAGTAATGAGCAAAGGAAGACAAGAAAAGGCCGTTCGGGGTGCAAGCTGGGCGGCGTCTTCCTAATGAGCAGAGAGCAGGTAGCAGGTAATAGTTAGCAGGTAGCAGTGAGCAAAGGAAGACGGGCGAGCGAAGAGCGGGCTACCTGCTCATTGCTATTTATTAAGAGTAGTAAAGGGCGAAGGGCGTGTCAAAAGGGTGGAGGCGTTTATAAGCGTCTCCGCCCTTTTTGTCTTCCCCACACACAACGCACCCTTGGGGTGTTCTAAAACGTCCTGTCGCAGAAGTCGCGCGGGCAGGTAGCAGGTAGTAATGAGCAAAGGAAGATGGGCGAGCTAAAGGCAGAAAGAGGTAGTGAAGCGCGGGCTCTTTGCTAACTACTAACTATTATTTGCTCTCTACTAACTGCTAACTGCTAACTATTAACTAGTAGGGGGGGCGCGTCTTTCCCTAAACGGAGGATGGCTCACCGATACCCTTGTGGTGCGCCCCCTGTCTCCTGTTCCCCCTTACGGGGTCTTCCGCCACCCCCCACCCCACGTCTGACACCACGCCGCTGACCCCACACGTCTGACCCCACACGTCTGACACTATGCGTCTGACACCGCCCGTCTGACATCGCGTCTCTGACACCACGCGGCTGACACCGCACGTCTGACACGCACGTCTGACACCGCCCGTCTCCCTTTGCTCTCTGCTCTTTGCTACCTGCTACCTGCTACCTGCTACCTGCCCGCGCGACTTCTCAAAAAGGTCTTTCAGTTTCTCAAAGACCTCTTTCAGTTTCTCAACTAGCTCTTTCAATTTCTGAACGAGCTCTTTCAGCTTCTCAAAGAGGTCGTTCAATTTCTGAATGAGGTCGCGCAACTTCCGCGATTGCTATCGCAACTTCTGCACGACTGCCCGCGACTCCTGCGCGACCTCGTTCCGTGCCTGCTGTGTCAGCCACCACTCCGAAACCCCGTCCGTTGCCTGCGGTGTCAGACACCGCTTCCAAACCCGCCCATCTTTCCTTACTAACTATTAACTGCTCACTGCTACCTGCTCATTAGGAAAGTGCCGCCCGGCTTGCATCCCGGACGGCCTTTTCTTGTCTTCCTTTGCTCATTGCTACCTGCTAACTATTACCTGCTACCTGCTACCTGCCCGCGCGACTTCTGCGACAGGATGTTTTAGAACACCCCAATGCGCTGTGTGTAGGGAAGATAAAAAAGGGGCGGAGACGCTTATAAACGCCTCCGCCCCTTTGACACGCCTCTTTACTACTTTGCTCATTACTTTTTAGGAAGGCGCCGCCCGGCTTGCACCCCGAACGGCCTTTTCTTGTCTTCCTTTGCTAACTATTACCTGCTACCTGCTCATTAGGAAAGCGCCGCCCGGCTTGCACCCCGAACGGCTCTCTTCCTTTGCTCATTATCCTAACTACTAATTGCTCATTATTCTTCTTCCTTTGCTCGTTGCTCATTACTTTTGCTCTTTTTTATTTGGACAACGCGGAGGTTACGCTTGCAAGGCAAGCGTAACCGTCATGTCAGTGGAAGCGGGTCCGCCTTTCGGACAACAACCCATGTGAAGTATTTAAACAGGCTATGCCTGTTAAACACCCGAAGGGTGTGCCGAGAAGAAATGGCTGGGGAAAACGAGTTCGTCTTGCGTCGCAATGGTGAGCAATTCCTTGCTGTTCGCCTTGAACGTGGCATCCATCACCGCGAATATCGAGCCTGTCGTCAATTCCAGAGTTTGTTTTATATCACGGGTTTCGAGGTAGCGCGAGAGGAAGAGGGCGGCTGTGAGATCCCCAGAACCCGCCATGCCGGGAGGGAAAGGCAGTTCAGGCGTAGTGGTGATGAACATCTCTTCACCATCAGACGCTAACATACTGATACGCGGCTCGCTATGCGCTCCGGTGGTGAAACTCGTGATAAGCGCTATCTTTGGTCCCAAGGCGTGCAGTTTCTCAATCGCTTTGCGCACGTTTCCCGGAACACTCGTATCAACGCCCGTTAAGATTTCCAGCTCGAATTGATTGGGCGTAACAATGTCAGCGCGCTTGACTATCTCATTCTTGAAGATTTCAGGAATACCCGGCTTCACGTAAAGCCCCCTGCCCACATCCCCCATGACCGGATCACAGCAATAAAGCGCCGCCGGGTTTGCGGCTTTGACCTGCCGCACCGCGTCCACTACCGCAGAACCCGTCTCCGCATCCCCCATGTACCCGGAAAGCACCGCCTCAGCTTGCCCCAACACCCCGCGTTCAGACAAACCACGCACCAGCTCCCGCGTCAACTGCGGCGAAAGCCACTGCCCCGTCCATGAACCATAACCCGTGTGGTTAGAAAACTCAACCGTGTTGATAGCCCACACCTCGCGCCCTAGCCTCTGTAACGGGAAAACCGCGGAACTGTTACCCGCGTGCCCATAAACCACATGAGACTGAATCGATAAAATTGCCATAATATCTCCTTGCTTTTAGGGAGTAACTCCCTACTTTTTATTCTTGAATACCTTCCCCAGCATCTTCGACAGAAACCGCATGAACTTGCCTTTACCATCCCCATACTTCACGGTAAAGTCCCGCGCGGCTCTTGAAAGCGAATAATGAATGCCGTATTTCTTCTTGAGAAAGTCCCAATGCTTTACTATCCACACATAGAGATCGCCGGGCGTCGCGCCGGGGAAGTCAAAACGTATCCATTCGGTCTTGATTATCTGAACGATGGGCAGATAAACGTTCTTATACCAAGAAACAAGCGCGGAGTCAAACGGTATTTCCTCGTCTATGCCCTGATTGATGAAATACTTGTGAACGAGAATATGATTATAGATCACGTCGTAGCGTCCCGTCGCGGTAAAATCAAGATTGTTGTCGCCGGTAAGCTCCGCAAAATGAGTCTTTTCATAGAAGATCGTCTTCTCGTATTTGATGAGACTCAGCTTGAGATCGTCAATTGTCTGATTAGGCTTTATGTCAATCCCGCTGGATAGGCTTATCACCTCCGCGTCTATGGATTCAACACCCTGAGACTTAGCGACAGATACGCGGTGGTTGCCGTCTCTCACGAAGTAAGCGCCGCCTATTTCGTAGAGCTGAATGGGCGGCAGGTTGATACTTTGAAGCTGGGCTTGGTCTACCCGCTCCCAACGAGCGCGGAGATGTTCTGCCTTAGGGAGGAAGAAGCGGTTGAAGTCTTGATACCGCCCTTCACTACCCACAATGAGTCTCACCGGGATCACTTGTATACCCATATAAACTTGATTCTTCGGCTTTAGAATGTCCTTCACATCGTTAAAAGAGAGAAGCTTATCCTTATCCGTATTGATAAAATTCATTATCCGTGTAAGCGCCGCCTTACTCTTCGCTCTGTCAAAATCTTCCGCCGCCTGTAAAACCTGTATCTTATGATCTATGCGTTCATCCATAACTTTCCTCCTCACTCTTTATCTTTCGTATCTATGACATAATGACTAAAGGCGTTTATGACTAGAGTATCACGATAACACGAAAGCCGCACGCTCGTCAAATCGTAAAGGTGGATATGTCCGTGAATAAGGTACTTCGGCTTGAAAACCCTCATAAACCAGAGAAAATCCTTAAACCCTCTATGACAAAGGTCTTCCTTATCGTGTATACCCAAGGGCGGGGCGTGCGTCAGAAGAATATCCAAAAACCTACCATGAAAGATGCGATTAAGGATGAGACGGGGAACAAGACGGAAAATCTCCATCTTCATCTGGAAATCCGTAAACTGATTATCCCCGCTGTTGTAACGCATGGACCCGCCGAGTCCTGCAAATATGAGTCCGTTTTCTTTTCTCACCTTTGACCCTATGTGAATCTCTCCGGTCCTGTTCGCTACCCACGGTATACTGATTTCGCCTCGCCGCTTCAGGTTCTTCAATCCTTCGAGGTCATGGTTTCCATAAACCGTGAGCAAAGGTTTGTTGAGCGTAGATTCCACAAATTCTAAATAATCTTGAGGAAGGTCTCCCGCACTCAAGATTATGTCTACATCTTTAAACCGTTCTTTTATAGAGTCGGTGTAGACAAGAGGGTCTATATGGTCAGATATGCAAAGTATTTTCATTACAAGTATATTAGCATTATACTAATAAAGAAAAATTATTCAAGCCTCATTCTACAGACAAAAACATGGGGATTCATCGTAAAAAAGCAAGGAATGGCTTGACAAAAATACAAGTTTATGACAAAATGACGATTATGAAGACGATATATGTAAAACCCGCTGTAGTTGAGCGGAAATGGGTTCTTATCGATGCTGAAGGCAAGCCTTTAGGCAGGCTGGCGAGTAGGGTCGCGTCCATAGTCAGAGGCAAAGAAAAACCTTTATTTGTCCCTCATCAGGAAGTCGGGGATTTTGTAGTAATTGTCAACGCGGAAAAAGCGACGATTTCGGGACGCAAAGCCCAGCGCAAGCTCTACCACCACCACACAGGCTACGTGGGCGGACTCAAAACGGAAACATTCGAGAAACTCCTAGCGAAGCATCCGACGAGACCCTTGGAACTAGCTATTAAAGGGATGCTTCCCAAGGGACCTCTTGGACGTAAGCTTTACGGTTGTGTAAAAGTGTATGCGGGACCCCAACATCCCCATGCGGCTCAGAATCCTGAAGAAATTGATTTGTGAGGATAATATGAATAATCTCGGTATTGGAACCGGCAGAAGAAAAACAGCGGTCGCCCGCGTCTATGTGCGCGAAGGCGTTGGCAAAATCGCAGTGAATGGCAAGGAACTTGACAAATATTTTCCACAAGGCGAACACGCTCTTATGGTGAGACAGCCTCTTATGGTAATAGATGGTGAAAACAAGTTCGACGTATTGATTAACGTCTATGGTGGCGGTATTCACGGACAAGCAGGCGCGTGTAGACATGGACTCGCCCGTGCCCTGTGCCAAGTTGACCAAAGCAACTACGCCAGCCTTCGCGCCAACGGGTACCTTACCCGCGACTCCCGTATGGTCGAGCGCAAAAAATACGGTCAACGCGGCGCACGGCGCAGATTCCAGTTCTCCAAACGCTAACGCGCGGTTGTTATTTAGGCGTTTGAGAAAATCAGATTTGGACGCGCTTTATGGCGCGTCTTACAACGCCCCCTTACTAATTTCTAATCCCAAATAGTGTAACAAAATTCTTGTCCATTGTTGACCACTACTTCCCTTAAAAAAGATCATCCTCATACTGAAGAAACGTACCGTATCAGCTTGTCTGACGGGACGGTTTTCTCATTTAAGCTTGTATATTTGACCGAGATGGAGTCGCCGTTTGAACCGTCGCCCGGGCGGGAAATTTCGTCTGATGAAAAGAACGCCCTCCAATTTGCTTCTGCGTGTTTGAAAGCAGAACACGCGGCATTGGCGCTTACGGCGAGAGCTGAGCAGACCGTAGGCGGGCTCTCGCGCAAGTTAGAAGCTCGTGGTTACGCAGAAGCCCATGTGAAACCCGTGATCGCCCGTCTGACAGCGCTAGGCGTTATAAGCGATGAACGTTACGCGCGGTTTTGGCTTGAATCGCGCCTTTCCACTAAGGCGGACTCTCCCCTCAAACTATTTGCGTCTCTTTGTAGGAAAGGAATAGATCGAAAGATTGTTGAGCGCGTCTTCAAAACGACGCTCAACTTTGAGCAGGAACAGGCTCTCTTGAAAAGGTATTTAAGAAAACTAGAAAAGACAGGAAAGCCCATAGAGAGACAGCTTTTGAAACGGGAAGGATTTTCCTATGAAGCGATTGAGGCGGAGCTATAATTGACTCCGTT
>JAISEA010000100.1 GCA_031264475.1 Treponema sp.
ATTAAAGACGCGACACGAACCGTCAAATTTAGAGGAGAATCTTTTTTGTTTTCTGGGCGTGTTTCAAAATCCAAGTCTTTCCCCCTATCTTTTATAAATGTCGGCAAGAATTGCCTCCATTTTTAGTCCGTAATACAAATAACCATAGGCGGCCGCGGACGCGGACACTCTTTTTCCATATTCACGGGTTTCGGTTATAGGTACGGTCTCCAAGAAAAGGTCGTCTGGAAGCGTGGTATCCGCGGAGCGCCAGCGTTTCACCCTATTCGGTCCCCCATTGTAAGCCAAGAGGTTGAACATGAGACTGTCGTCCATACTCTTGATCAAAGACGCCAAATAGAACGAACCTATATGTACATTGGTTTCAGGGTCCGTCAAATGGAGTCCATCCGTGACGTAATCGGGACCGCCTTGTCTCTTTATACGGAGCGCAGTTTCTTCCGCTGTTTCTGGCATGAGCTGGGACAGTCCAACAGCACCCACGTGTGAAACGACCGCGCTCCTGAATGTGCTTTCGGTACGGATAAGCCCGAACAGCACAGCGGGATTCACTTTTGTCAACTCCGCGTATTTCTCTATTATGTCCTTGAAAGGATGCGGATAATAAATTTCCATATCCGAATAATTCATCCCTTCTTTTTCCCAAACAGGAATGAGAAACCGTATCGCCTCATGCCAGTATTCTTCTCTATGAAGAAGTCTCGCCATAGCTCGCAATTCACCAATCGCGGAATACACCGTATTTTCCGACCAGAGTTCCGCCTTCTTTTTCTTCAAGAACTCCTCTATATAGACAGTTGCAAACTGTGCGGCACCGTATTCAAAAAAACCTCGCATAAAAGGCAGTGTTTCAGGCTCGTTTGTTTCCACCTCATTGGAAATTTCAATGCTTTCTCCTATATACCGTGCGCTCATCGCCCGGTAATAAAAAGAAGCATTTTTTTGGGCAAAGGCGATTCTGAAAAACGCCTTGCTTGACCCGTCAATACCGGTGAACGCCTGAATCTCCGCGTCAGGAACGAAACCCTCCGCGGCAATGCGCCCCACAATGTAGGCGTACTTGGCAAAGCTCGCCCCGTCTGCGTAACGTCTGATAACAGGGAAAATCTCCAGCATCCTCGTCCATTTGTGATTAGTAGTCAAATACTGACAGAGCGTATCCAAAATGTCTGAAAAATAAAAGGCGTCTCCCCACAGCGGGGCGTATTTTGCGATGAATGGAACGACGCTTTCCGGGTCGGCTTTTTGAAGGACGTCTAAAAGATACCAGATACATGCGTCTTTTTGCTCCCTATCCGGCGCAAAAGAAACCGCTTTCTCAAAAAAAGCCGCGGCGGATGTATAATTCTTCTTCTGTCTCTCCATTCTACCCGCGAAGAACAACAGGTAAAACCGAGCGGTTGGGTCCGTCCCTTTATCCTCTTGAGCGTCCCATTCCGAAAAAAGATTCACCCCTTGGTCGGCGTCCGCGTATTGAAAACATCGTCCCAAGTCCGCTATTAGGTACGGGTATTTATAAAATAACGCCTTTTCCTCATCTAAAATCGCACGGAAGCGTCGTAGACCTTCTCGGTAATCAAATACCGACGTCGCATAATGCCCACGTAAAACCGCTGATTCGGTCTCGAAAAACTCACTAGAGAAGAATTCCGTATTTTTTATCTCTTCATACGCCCATTTCTGGGTTTCGTCAACCGGACCATCAAAGAAAAAATCCATCAGTTTTCCAGAAATTGTACCGCCGCTTCTCATGGAGCTAGTCAAAGACAAGGCGTTGCTCCATTTCTCGAATACGGCACTGTCGTTAGCTGACTTCCGGGAATCGACAAAGCGTCCATGTTTGTAAAGCGCCGCGGCTTTCAGTGTGGAGAATCCCGGAAAATCAGGAGACTTGAAAACATCGGCTTCCATACGCCGTAAGACGTATTCCGCCACAGTCTCGTCTGCCAAGATGAGGGATAGCAATTTTTTGCCTGATTCAACGCTCGTCTGTTCTGAAGAGGAGATAAGCCCGGCCTCGAAGAGACGCGCCGCGCGCAATTTCGGAGCGGTCTCCTGTTCTTCAACTAACAGTCCAGCGTAAAACGGAGCATCCTGGTTAATGCGGATAATCTCCTCCATATCCTCTGCGGATGCTGACAAGATGAAGGCAATATCGCCCTTTTTGAGATCTTCCGCGGCTTGTTTAACGCTTATATCAAATATCTGTTCAGTCTTGCATGAGAGAAAATTTAGAAATACGCAAATGCAGGAGAGTATTTTCACCGTCTTCATGTTACTTTATCGTTATCCTTCTCCCAGATACGCCTTTCTCACATTATCGTCATTGAGAAGCGCATCCCCTTTTCCTTGTATGGCGACCGCGCCTGTTTCTAGGACATAGGCGTAGTCCGCGATTTCAAGAGCCGCGCGGGCGTTTTGTTCAATGAGCAAGACCGTAGCGCCGTTGCGGTTGATTTCACGGATGACGTCAAAAATTATCTTCGACACAATAGGGGCAAGTCCTAGTGATGGCTCGTCGAGCATGAGTAGTTTAGGATTTGACATAAGACCACGCGCAACTGCCAGCATCTGTTGCTCCCCGCCTGACAAGGTGCCAGCGCTCTGACGTAGACGCTCTTTAAGACGCGGAAACAAGGTCAGGCAACGTTCCCTATCCGTTCTTATACCTGTCTTGTCTTTGCGGAAATAAGCACCCAGACGGAGGTTTTCGTCAACCGAGAGATTGGGGAAAATGCGCCTACCTTCAGGCACCAGTACTAGTCCCATAGACACAATATCTTTTGTCTTACAACCGATTATGTTTTCACCGTTCCATTCGACAATGCCGTCGGAAGATTTCACCAATCCTACGATGCTGTTGAGTATAGTACTTTTTCCTGCGCCGTTTGCACCGATGAGCGTGATGATTTTCCCGTCTGCAACTTCAATATTTACGCCCCTAAGCGCGTGAATTCCCCCATAAAACACAGAAAGTTTCTCTATTTTCAACATTTTCGACAACCCCTTTGGAGCGTTTTCTTACGACCGCTCGATCTTTATAGTATCCGATACTTTCGGAAAAAGCAATGTATTCTTTACATCACCGTCAATTTTTGTAACTTCTTGTGAAGGCGGAACAGGCTCAGGCTTTTTGAGCCATGACGATATGACCGCGACCGCAAGTGGGATGAAGACAGGAACGAGCAGTCCGAAGCCAAGCTGCGTTTTCTGTGAGAAAAACGCCCAATATGCAGTTGTGGTCAAGAACGAGAGTAGCGGAATCCCAGCGAAACACAAAAGGCAAACGATGAGCTTACCCCAGACCTTACCCGGTTTGGAGGCTGAGTGGACGGCGAGGCTGATAAAGAAGGAACCGCCTACTGCAAGTGCGCTCCAAAGCAAGGGGATTAGCACGAGCCTGCTTGGGTCGTCTTCTTCAAACCATTCTACGCCCCGCATTACGGCGCAAGGTATGAGCCAGAGAAGGGTGAAACTCGCAAATCCGTGCGGGTCTTTCGCCAACCGCAACAACAAGAAAAGCGCGTAGAAGACCATTGGCGCCAGAATCGGCGCGCCGGTCAAGTCAACGAATATTTCGAGCAACTGCGAAAAACCAAACGCGCCTCTTTCTATGAAGGGACCGAAGAAAAAGGCGATAACCGCAACGATACTCCCGAAAATAACAGCCCATGCGCTACTTGCTCCGGCTCTGCCGGGTGAGATGCTCTGCCAAAAAAGAAGAAATAAGGGTAGCCATAAAAAGCAAAACACGTTCATTACCACAGAATCTCCATTTGAACGCCGTTCTTTTCCGCGATTAGAGCCGATGTTGAAATCGACGCTCGCTCCGCGCTCGCGTTTAGAATCCGACCATCTGTGGTAAAACAGCGGATTTGAGCAGAGCCTTTCGGGGCGGAAAACCGCAAGTTGAAACGATAACCTTCCAAAACCGCAATAGCAAGATCGCTCAAATCAGCGTCAATTCCCTCCCATTCTTCCCACAAGACCAATGACAACTTATTGTTCCCGTTTTCCTGAGAATAAACGGCTCTCTGACCCGCGCCGTCCAAAAACCGAACCAATGCGTCTAGGTTTGAAAATCCCAGTTTAGCCACGACGACTATATCGTCCTTGTCCTGCGGGGCGTCGCCTTTTTCAGGCTTTACCGAGAAAGAGACGAGGCGTAACCCGTCGACGCGCTTGACGCTCCGTTCAAAATCCGCCTTACCCACAGGGACAATCGGACGCGCGGAGTTACCGTCCAATTCCCCCAATTCGTAGAGCGATTTCAAGACGCGGTATTCGAGAGTCAGTACGCCGCTTCCGTCAGGCTGAACGGCTATATCCGCGCTCATGTCTACGCATCCGCTCAAACAAAGAGCGGTAACCGCAAATAATAATAACTTGTTCATAACCGCCTTAAAACTCCTCCGAGTGGATCGCCACGTCTTGAATACGCACCGGCGTTTCGTCTTCTATGATCTTAAACGCCTTATTCATAATAGTTTCGCCGAATATCTTTGAATTCGACACCACCGCCGCGCCTATCTGGGCGAAGGAAAGCGAGTCTTGGAGGTCTACTTCCGCGGCGCTCATGTGAAAACGTTGTTGCAATTTGTTTTTTATAGAGAGGACGACTCGGCGTTTTTCTTTTATACTATCGACATCTGGGATTTCAAAAATGACCTGCATCATGGAAATTATCATTATGGAATATTATAGTAGCTTATCTGTAGTTTAGTCAAGGATGGCTATAGAGGCGCGCAAACGCCCTCAGCTGATAAATTGCGAAGTTTTTTGGGGAAATATGGTATTAAAAAATGGAAGCTGGAACGTTACAATGCCGGGCGATGCGCCTATAATAATAAAACGTTTATTCGCCCCGACTTGTTCTCCCGCCGCGATTCAATAACGCCCGCTTCCTCTGTGGCGATTCATGGCATTAAATCTAATATCTGCCATTGATAATCACCACGGGATTTATTCAAACGAAAGAACGACCTTGCGTATCCCCGGATCCCCCGTGTCAACCATCTTGAAGGCTTCTACCGCATCGGCAAAGGGAACCACATGGGAAACCGCCCCGTCGAGGGAGAGCTTCCCGTCGCTTAACGCGGCGATAACTTCCTCAAACTTGTTGTTTTGAAGCCGGGAACCCCGCACGTCCAGCTCCTTCGCGGTGATCTTGAACTGCTGTACCGGGGACGGCTCATCGAGAAACGCCATAGTGATAACTCTGCCCGCGTTGCAGGTAAGGTCAGTCAGCAGGGGCAGAGAACCGGGAAACCCGGCCGCGTCAATGGAAACCGTGGGACCCCATTGGGTATACTCTTTCAGTTTCGCGGAGAGGTCTTCCTTCTTGGAATTGATGACCCGCTTGACTCCCAGGGCGACTGCTTCCTCAAGCCGCTCGTCCGCTACGTCCGCTACGATCAACTCCGCCCCGGTAAGCCGCGCCGCCTTGATAAGGCTCTTGCCCAACGCGCCCGCGCCGAGGATAAATACGATGTCCTCCGGGCAGATTTCCGCACGGGAACAGGCTTGAAACGCGATACTGAGCGGCTCAATCATCACCGCGTCGGTAAACGCTACACCCTTCGGAAGCAGGTGCATCGCGTCTTCGTCGGCGGTAAGCCATTCCCGGTAGCCGCCGTCTATATGTACACCGCGGACTTTCAGGTTACAGCAGATATTGGGGCGCCCTTTCTTGCAGGGGTAACATTCGCCGCAACTTACTATCTGATCCACAATGACCGAATCGCCCGGCTTTACTTTGGTAACATCCTTCCCAATTTCGGCAACCACCCCCAAAATTTCGTGTCCCATGACACGGGGATACGTTGCCACAGGCGATGTCCCGTGGTAAATATGCACGTCTGACCCGCAGATTCCCGCGGCCTGCATCTTGACCAGCACGTCTCTGGCACCTGTGATTTTCGGCTGTTCAACGTCAAGCATCTTGAGGACGTGGGGTTTTTCCGTTAGTAACTGTTTCATTATTTTCTCCATAGAAAGTTTTAAGCCTTCAGTTTAGCTTGCCAGACTTTGCTGGCAAGCTCGTTTCACCTGAAGAAATCCAAAATCGAGGGAACCGGCACCCTGGGCGTATAACCCGCAAACCATTTGAGGGGAACCATGATTGTCTCAGGTATCAAGGTCATAATCAGCAGAAGGACGCACTGGGCGATGAAGTACGGCAGGGTAGGGATCAGAATTTCCTCCATCTTGACTTTACCGGTCGCGCAGGCGACATTAAGCACGGGACCTACCGGCGGCGTGAGCAGACCAAGGACATTTACGAGGACGAAGTTGATGCCGAAGTAGACAGGATCGATACCTGCCGCGCTCAGCAGGGGAATGAAGATCGGGGTCAGGATAAGAATCGTGGGAACCACGTCCATAGCGGTTCCTACCAAGAGGACGACCGCCATCAACATGACGTTTAACAGGATAGGGCGGTCGGTTAATCCGCTCAACGCGGAGGTGATCATCTGGGGCATACGGGCGATGGTCATGATGTACGCCGCAACCTGCGCCGCGGC
>JAISEA010000129.1 GCA_031264475.1 Treponema sp.
GTTTCCATTACCAGAACCCAAGCGACATCCTCTTCTTGGAAACCAATAATGCGCATGGTTCCCAATTCTCTGGTACGCTCGTAAAGTATCAATCGGTAGGTAACAAAGGCGCTCACAAAGATAATGACGAGCATCATCAGAAAAAGCAAATAGGAAAGGACGTTCATCGCATTTAGCAAGTCGGACAATTCCGAGAGATAGACCCCAAGCGTAAGCACAAAAGCCCGCAAGTCCGTGAACGGCGCCGAGGTTTCCGCTGAAAAATCGTCCCGATTACGCAGGATAGGTCCCGTATCTATACGCCGTTCAAGCGCCGTTTGGAGAAGCGCCTGTTTTTGAGCGATATTACTCCTGTCTTGAAAGAAGAGTCCAATCATGGAACAGTCTCCGTCATCGAATCCAACCAGACGATTGAGAGCGTCCATAGCGATATAAGATTTGAAATAGCCGAATATACTTTTGTCGTCGATAACACCCGCGACCGTGAAAGAACCCGTGTTCCGCTGTCCCCAGTAATCATATACCTCTAAAACAAGACTATCGCCCCGCTCGATTCCGAGTTGCCTTGCCGTAGGCGATGAAATAAGTATGCTGTCTTCCTCCAATTGCTCTGGTTCTGATGACCAACTAATTCCGTTAAAATAAGCAGACTCGTCGTTCCAATCAACGCCTGTAACGTATTTGAGATGAACAACCCGTCCATTGAAGTAGAGAGAAGCGTTATTCATGAAGTTAGTACGGACCACGACGCGGTCAGGCTGAATCCCGGCTTCTTGGACCGCGTCAAAAACCGCATCCGCGTCCGACTTCCGCAAGTGAAGCGTTTGCCCGACAGAAGCGTTATCATAGCCCAACACCATGAGGTCGCCCGCGTAATGGGCTTGCGCGGTTTGGTAGAGCATCTCTACCATGCCTTCTTTGAGGGACGTTATGGCGGTTATGACTCCGAAGCCAAAAACCAGAGCTAGGAAAAGAAAGAGATACCTCCGCTTATAACGGAGAAGGTATTTTAAAGCGATTTGAAAAAGTGTTATTAGTTTCATATTTTTTCCTATTTATCCCGCAATGCGTCGACAGGTCTGATGAGCACAGCCGCCTCGACAGGGTACAGGGAAGCGGCAAGCCCCACCGCAACGGCAAGGACGAGGGAAGTCACGGCGCTTTGCAGGGAGATACCGATGGTCAACGTCTGACCACCCAGAAGAGACGCCAAAAGCCGATTCGGTATACTTATGTGCATATGATTGATACTGTTCAAGAGTAGAACGCCAATGAATACGCCGGCAAACCCGGCAACGCAGGACAACGCGATATTTTCGCCCAAGATAAGGCTACGGATATTCCAATCCGAAGCGCCTACGGAACGAAGGGTACCTATTTCGCGTTTACGTTTGAACACGGAAATGAGGAGTATATTGATAATCGCCATGACTCCCACGATGATGACCAAGGTCAATCCGCTATTGAAGAGCGTCTGAATGATGATGAATGTCGCGGCTGATTCTCCTGCCGCGGTCTGCCAATCAATCGCCATAGCCCCGTATCCTGTTATTTTACGGTTCAATTCGTTGATGAACCGTGGCGCTGAGACGGTTTCTTTAAGACGCAGTATAAGAAAATTCCACCCATCGTCTGAGTATCCTGTTTGCGTAACGTTTGTCTTGTCTCTTAGAAGAGATTGCAGGGTATCCGGAGAAATTTCCGCGCTTGCTTCTGGTTCAGCTTGGAGTGGTACTTCACTGTCTCCGAAAAGGGCGTCAACATCGGCGACCTCCAGAATTGCCGTGGCTTGTTGAGAGGTTTCGACGTCGGAGACTGCGGTCTGTATGGCGGAAAGGGCGCGAGCGGTACGTGGATCGGTGAGGATGATTTCGTTCATGAATTGCCCTGCGTTCCTGTATTGGAATACACCGACGAGTGGCGCCTCTCGTATTTTGAACCCTATGGCGCCGCCGGAGGTGAGGAGTATCTCTGCGCCTATTTCGGGAAACCTGCCAATGGTTTTTTCGATAGAACGGGCTTTTTCCATAGAGATCATGGCGCCGAATTCGCCGTCTTTCAAGAATTCGCCTTGAACCAGCTCAATAGATGAGAAGAGGTTGAAGTAGGTATCTGTTGCGACGCCGCAGATCAGGACAGGCTCTCGGTAGCTTTCCAAGTCAAGAAACGCCTTACTCGAAACTTGGCTAGTAAAACCGATGACACGGGGATCGTTTGCGAGAATATCCGCTATTTCGTTATATGCGGGGAGGTCTGGAATGGTAAAGAATTCATCGACAACCGCGATATTTGCGCCGAAAAGGTTCATCGTAACATCGCTGGACTTTTCGATCACCACATCGCCGGTGATACCGTTGATGTAAACCTCGCGCAGTCCTTCCACGGTTCTGCTGATGATGCTGTTGCCGATGAAGAATATGAACGTTATGATGAGGATGAGCAGGAGAACGATAAGGTTACTTTTCCTATTTCGCCAGACATTACGAAGGATGAGCTGTTCTATCACCGATGTTCCTCCGATTCTACGGCGCCATCGCGCAGGAAGACGACATGGTTTGCCATAGCCCAAATATCCGGGTCATGGGTGGAGAATATAAACGTCGTGCCTTGCTGGTGGTTTATATTTCTCATAAGTTCGAGAATCTTTTCGCCGGTTACGGAGTCCAGATTGGCGGTTGGTTCGTCTGCAAGCACGATCTTCGGGTTTGTTACCAAAGCCCGCGCTATGGCGACTCTCTGCTGTTGTCCGCCTGAGAGTTCCATCGGTAGGTGCCCGCTTCTATCCGTGAGTTCCATGAGGTTCAAGAGATGTTCCACACGTTCCTTACGTTCCGCCTTTGAAACCGCGCCTTTGTTCAGAACAAGGGGTAGTTCCACGTTTTCAAACACGTTGAGGACGGGCAGGAGGTTGAACGATTGAAAGATAAAGCCGATATATTCCCGTCTGAATTGGGTGATTTTGTGGCTATTAAGCGTTCCTGTTTCATTACCGCCGATGACGACGGCGCCTTGGGTGGGAGCGTCGATCAGCCCGATGATGTTCATGAGAGTTGTTTTGCCTGAACCTGAGGGACCGGCGACTGCGATAAAATCGCCCTTTTTAAATTTAAGATTAACGCCTTTAAGAGCGTCAACTGACATTTTACCCATCGGGTAAATTTTAGAAACGTCTTTTAACGTGATCATAAATTCTCCTTACAATATCTATTGGTAAAAAGGGACCTTTCCTTTATTAGTTGATTGTTTCTCATTTTTCCCCCTATGTTCCTTTAGGCATACTATTCTACGGAAAAATCGGGAATAATACAAGAGACCACTGTCAACAAGGTAAGAGGGGGGCGCATTTTTCCAAAACGGAGGATGGCGCACAGACGCCCATGTGGTGCGCCCCCTGTCTCCGGTTCCCCAGAGCGGTCTTCCGCCACCTCCCTCTCCTGTCTCAGGCTGTATGAAGCCTTAACGTGTCGGCAATGATCAACCCCCACAAGGGATAGCGGTCTTTTTCCGCAGAATCAGGGTTTTGATTCAGCTGAATCAATCTTTGATTCAACTGAATATTTTTTTGATTCAGCTGAATCAATCTTTGATTCAACTGAATATTTTTTTGATTCAACTGAATAAAACCTTGATTCCGCGGGATCGGGGTTATTTCGTGGGGCACGTTTAGCGAGGAAGAAGCGGTTTTCTCTAGATCATGCCCGCGTCTTGAGGTTTGCGGGCGCGTATCCGTGTCGGCTCTTTACGCTCCGTCCGCCATTTTTCTGAACGTTTCGTTCTTTTCGTAAAGCGCCTCGTAATTACCCTGATCCACGATTAACCCCTGGTCCATCATATAGATGATGTCGCAACCTTTCACCGTGGTGATGCGGTGCGCTATCATAATTATCGTCTTCTTGCGACCGATAGTCCTTATGGCGTCCATGATAGCCGTTTCGGTGAGACCGTCGAGCGCGCTTGTGGCTTCGTCGAGAATCAACACGGACGGATTGTGGTATACTGCGCGCGCGATACCAATACGTTGGCGTTGCCCCCCTGAAAGCCGCACCCCGCGCTCACCGATGACCGTGCCGTACCCTTGCGGCAGTTCGTCCACGATAAAATCGTGTATGCTGGCGATCTTCGCCGAGTCCTCAACCGCCTTGTCGTTTATTTTCAACGGATCAACGCCAAAAGCGATATTGTTACGAATCGTATCGTCCGTCAGATAGATGCTCTGCGGCACGTACCCAAGGTTTTTTTGCCACATTTTACGATTCTCGTCGGTGATCTCAACGCCGTCAATGAAGATATTGCCGTTTTGCGCTGATAATAAACCTAAGATTACATCGATCAACGTGGTTTTCCCGCAACCAGTCGCCCCGATAAACGCAACAGACGTGTTCGCCTTGATAACAAGGCTTTGTCCTTTTATGATTTCTTTTTCAGAGCCGGGGTAGGAAAAGACAATGTTTTCAAGACGGATATTCTTCTTGAACGGTAATCTCGGAATATCATCTTTAGGTAATTCATCTCCTTGGGGTAAATCGACTAATACATTGTGGAATTTTTCGATGGTAGCGCGGTAATACCTGAGGTTTGTGAAACAACGGTACATTTTTTGCAGTCCGGGCATGAGTCGATACGCGCCGAAAGCGTAAATAGTAAGAGACGGCAGGAATTCGTCTATCTTTGCGCCGCCCTTTATCATAATGATAATAACGCCGATGATGCCGGTGAACGCTATGATCTCAAGTAAGAACCTCGGCGTGTCGCCCACCGTTTCGCTTATCGCGTTGTTCCGCGCCACTCTCCTCGCCGGGTCCTTAAAAAGATTCAAGAAGACCCGCTCTTTCCCCAGAATCTTCACATCTTTGACGCCGCCAAACGTCTCATTGACGTATTTGTATTTAAGCGTGTTGAGTGTATACCGCTCTTTCCCTTTCCTGTCGAGAAATTTACGCACCGTGTAGAAAATAAAAATGTATAACAAGGAAAATATCACGCTTATCGCCAGCGCCAGAATGGGCTGAATGATGAAAAGAAGGACGATAATTGATGCGGCTATGATACCGCTTGAGATGAGGTTCAGGAGATTAAGCAGAACGCCGTTTACCAAAGAATTTACTTCGTTCAATATGTTGTTAGAAAGAGTCGCCGTATTCGTATTCAGGAAGAAAATATAGGGTTGTCGGAGGTATTTCTCAAAAAGCCGCATTGAAATTGAATAATTGCGCTTGCCTGTATATGAATAGAGCAGGTAATTGATAAACGCGAGGCATACGTTGCTTACCGCAAGCATAATCGCCACCGCGAGACCAAAGATTATAATAAAATCGGTATCCGATGAAAAATGAAAGACCTCAAACGCCTTTTGTAGATACGGATTCGTGTGAATCATCTCCGCGTTTGATACGATCGACACAAAGGGACCTATGGATCCGACGCCGATAAGCTCTATGAAACCCATGATAAGTAAGATCAAGACAACAAAAACAAGCTGTCTCTTCTCTCGTTTATCTAATAAAGAAAGAATCTTTCCAAAATCGGGCATTTTTTCTCCTTACTTATGAAAATTAAGCCAAGCATAAACCCTTCACTAGACTCTAAACTCCAGCAATTTCTCCACCAGACGGTCGTTGTCCGCAGTGCCGCGCACCGCAAGGCGGATAAACGAGCCGTCTGGAATGCCTTTCTTCCCTGTTAAGTCTTTGATGAAGACGCCATCGTGGTCAAGCAGTTTCTCCGTGAGTTCACCCGCGCCGATTCCTTCCAATCTGCCCATAACATAATTCGCCTGAGACGGGAGTATCTTCAAATACGGCGCCTGCGCCAGCCTTTCCTGAAACCGTTTGCGTTCCACAGCGATCTTCTTGCACGCGCTTTGATAGTCTTTGGCGTATTTCCCGATGATTTGCAAAAAGTATTCCGCGAAGGAGTTGATGTTCCAAATCGGGATATTCCTTCGTATCCTCGCTATGAGGTTCCCGTCCCCGCACGCCAAAACCCCAAGCCGTAGTCCGGGCACGCCGTAACTCTTGCTCAAGCTTTTTATGACGACTAGATTCGGGTATTGTTCCAGCACATCCTGCTTCAAAAGACTAGGATTCTCCTCATAATCCGAGAAGTCAATGAACGATTCGTCCAAGATCAACCTTTTGCCTGTATTTCTTATCTTCTCTAAAAACTCCACGACAGCCGCTTTCGGCGCGTAAGTTCCCGAAGGGTTGTCAGGGTTGATTAACAGCAGGTTATCGCATTTGTCAAAGGAGTCGGGATTCCTTATGGTTTCATCGCCGAGCGCGTCAAAGGCGACAATTTCATTGTTAAAAAAACTCTCTGGGTATTCGTTGAATGTAGGATAAAAAACGCCGATACTTCCCTTTAGTTCAGGCGCGAGCGCGCGAATGAGTTCAGCCGCGCCGTTGCCGACTAAAATATTGCCTTCATCAATAGAGAAAAGTTTACCGGCAAGCATATTTTGTGTATTTAAACCCGATGGATACGCGGTAAGTAAGCCGTGGAAAGAAGCCTTGAGTTCGCTCAACATCTGTTGTGTCGGGAAGTATGGGTTGACTAAATAACAAAAGTCCAAGATACCGGGGAAACGCCAATATCCGCCGTAGCATTTTTGTATTTTTGCGAGTTTTTCCTTTGGCGTATCGCTAAAAATGACCTCTGCGATTTGTTTATCCTGAACGTCGTCGATTTCATACCATTTTTGCCCGCTCAAAACAAAAGCCTTGAGTTCGTGTTTGTCGAGTGTCGCAATAACGCGCAAGACTTGTTCGTAATATTCATTGTTACCCATAGCCTTACAGTAGGCTTCCAAAAACGGCGCATAGGTGTTTCGTGAAAATTCTTTTGAGAATTTGTAAATGTTGACGGTTTTGTAATACGTTTCCTTTTCGTTATAATTAAAAAATTTCTTCGGTATGAAGTTAGCTATGACGTTGCCTTGCGCCAACTGCACGACCGTGCCGTCCATCCACGGCTCGTAAGCCGCAACCGCCGCGACGGTTGGTTCTGGACTTGACAACATATCGGCGATGAGGCGTTCCTCGAAGATCAAATCGCTTTCCAAGAGCAAGGTATCGTCGTTGATTAAGAAATCCTTCGCCAGATACAGCGAGTAGATGTTATTCGTTTTGTTGTAAACGTCGTTGGAAATGTAGCGGATGTTAATGTTTTTGTAGCGATTGCCCAGAAACGCGATGATGTTTTCCTTTTTATACCCGACAACCATCACGCACTCGCGGACGCCTGCCGTGTCGAGCGCGTCCAACGCCCGTTCAATCAAGGTCTTCCCATTTATCGGCAACATACATTTAGTGTTATTTGCCGTGTACTTACCGAGCCGATTGCCCATCCCTGCCGCCAGAATAATCGCCTGCATTATTTATCTCCTTTAATACTCATGTCCCACTCCGATAAAAACCTCGTCATACACTACCATGTCTCGTTCTTCGATACGTTTGTTTATATTATAACCAACGCTTATGCGCAGATAGAAACTCCGCCACGTCAGTGGAAACACGATGACTTCTAACCCTGCGGCTACAAGCGGGGAAAAGTCAGCGTCTTTGGCGGGCGGCATTTGGTAAAAGCCACTGTTCCATTCCACATCCTTCTTACCGTTGGTAAAAGCAATATCTATAAAAGGCGAAATGTGGAAGTCAAAGTTGAAATAGCGAAGACTCCGCGTGTGAAACCATTCCGAAGGCACGAAATGGAGAACTTGCAAGGGGAAATCAACGCTGAATGAAAATAAGACGTCGCCGTCTTCCGCTATGATCGTGTTGTCTTTCACTCCGCGGAGGAAGTCTCCCACATTGTTGTAAGCGGGATATTTACCATCCTTGAAAGAATTGGTGAAGAACCACTGTTTGAAGACCGCACGGCTGGACACGCCAAAGCCGAAAAGTCCGAAGAGGTCCGTGATCTTCTTATAACCTTTGGCTGTTACGCCCCAATTCACCGACCAGTCGCCCCTGTAAGAGTTGAATGAATTCGAGTTTTCCAGAGACGCCGTAAACCCTTCGCGGTAGTTTTCAATCCAATTCGTCTTTCCGAAACCGAGAGAATGGCTTATAGTCGCGTAAGGTCCTTTGTGTAAGTCGTCTACGCCACCGGGTGCGTAGTTTATTTTTTCCGAAACCTTCGGGGTATAAGACAATTCTCCAAAGGGACCCACATCAAAACCAAAGAGAATTTTCCACGCCATATAGAGTTCGCTGGACATATAAAAGAGGTTAACGTCGCCGAAGTCAGGCTTATAGGCATCATTATTCCGCTCGTTAAAGATAAAATTCTCCTCGAATCCGAAAGTAAACGTCGTGCGTTTCCATGGAATGTCTATTGAGATGCCGCTGATATTCTTGTAATAGAGTGGTTCTTCGCCAAAGGTGTATTTAAAATCGTGGTCGAAGTTGAAATTCCAGTCAAACCCGAAAGCTTGAAAAGGCAAATCGGAATCGATGGAAAGGGTCAACGCGCCTTTCTCCCATTCCCACAGATCGTCTGCTTCAAGTTCATAGCCCAAGTCAAAACGCAAAGGGGTCATGGAGCCGAATAAGTTGTAATCACGCGCTTTGAGTTCGACCTCAAGCCCGTTGCTCGAACTGAATTTCGGTTCTGGCAGGATAATGAAGTTGTGGGTATCAACGGTTTTAACCGAAAGCGTTATCGGAGTCCTTCCTTCCACGGGTTCTTTCAGTTCATAGCTGATCTCAACATTCTCCAAGACGCGCTGATTCTTGAGGAGCTGTTCCGTATCCTGAAGATACTTCTCCAAGCTTCCCACGTCCGCGAACTGTTCGCCTTTCTTTAGCTCGCTCACGCGGAGCAAGGCGGTCTCAAGGGTTCTACCGGTTATGTCAAACCGAATATCTTCTATATAATAGATGGTTTGTGTTGTCGCAGACTCTTCGATCTCCTGCGCGAAAACAAGGGCGGGAGATAGTAAAAGGCATACTAATAATAAACGTGATTGCAAATTCCTTCCTTAAATACAGTAATTATGATGGCTTGACGAAGCCAAATAAAGAATATAAGAGGGGGGCGCGTTTTTCCACAACGGAGGACGGCACACAGTCGCCCTTGTGGTGCGCCCCCCTCGTTCCAGCCCTCCTTCGGGTGGCTTCCACTACCCCCCACACCAACACCCAAAGGGTGTTGGAACTCCAAGGGTGTGCCGCTGTCCCTCGACAGGCGGCAGAGCAAATTAAAACACACGAAGTGTGTCTGCAATCAATCCCAGATCGTCCACAGGGACAAGCGCCGCGCCGTGCTCCGCGGGAACGACAAAGGACAGCTTACCTGTTCTTTTCTTTTTATCGTGCGACAACGAGCGCATAAACAACGCCTTATCGTGCAGAAGAGGGTGGGAAGCGCCTGTTTCGTAACCGAAACTGTGGAGCAAGGCGGTTATCTGTTCCGCCCTTGCCAGAGGAGTAACGCCTAGCCTTTGCCCCAGAGCGCAGGCGCGGGCGATGCCCCACGCCACGGACTCGCCGTGAGTAAGAACTCCCAGCCCCACCGCCGCTTCCAAAGCGTGTCCAAAGGTATGTCCCAAGTTCAACAGCGCACGCTTTTTACCGGTCTCCCGTGGGTCTTCCTCTACAATCCGACCTTTTATTCTTACGGAACGGGCGATCAACTCAACAAGTCCGCTATCCATTCCTCTTCTTTCATCTATTTCTTTCAAAAAGTCGTCGGTTTCATCCAGAATAGCGGTCTTGATGAGTTCCGCCATGCCGGATTTAAACTCTTTAGGCGGCAAGGTTTTCAAAGCGTCCACAGGTATAACGACAAGAGACGCGGGGTAAAACGTACCGACGAAGTTTTTTACGCCGAAGAGGTCGAAGCCTGTTTTACCGCCGACCGATGCGTCAACCATTGCAAGGAGAGTCGTAGGCATGAGCGCCAGCCCTGCGCCGCGCATATAGACGCTTGCGGCGAAAGCCGTCATGTCGCCTACGACTCCGCCGCCCACGCCTACAAATACGCCGTCTCTGCCGAGTCCCGCGTCCATCGCGGCGCGGAGAATAGCCTCCACGCTTGCCCAATCTTTGTGATCTTCTCCGCTTTTCAAGGCGCAGATGGGTAGATTCCGCCCTGCCGCCGCTTTTTCGGCGATATATCTGGTGTTTTCATCGCAGACGATAAGAATTTGTCGCGTGTTTTCTAAAAGAACTTCTATAGGGGGAATCTCTTCCTGTATATAAACTTTTGATACAATAGTTCCAAAAGTAAAAATCTGTTCTGGCATTTTACCTGCAAATAAGCGCGCGGGGGATTGCGGCGCACTCTTTACTTTA
>JAISEA010000087.1 GCA_031264475.1 Treponema sp.
GCATCCCAATCGCCCAAATGATGAACAGCGCTTAAACTGAAGGACTTGAGCTTGAAACCTGAACTCTTGCGCTTCGCTTCGTCCCCGAAGTCAAAAGAATTAAGCAGATCGATAAAGACGTTTTTCTCACCAGCAATCTCGACTCCCGTGTCGAACATGGGCAGGTCTTGAAGATACCGATAGATGGCGTTGTTTTCTGAGTTTGTTGAAAAGCTCAACTCCACGAAATCAGCGATGTTCACAGCGAAACGCAGAGAAAAGGTGAACTTGGAATACGTGTAGCGTTGCAAATCCAAGCTCAGGTTGGAAGAGGCGTTTACCGAAAAAGAAAGCCTGTTTTTCCAGAGCTTGTCCTTGCTAATGGAGCGGTTGTAGGAGACGGTCAGCATATTGGGGTTGAGTTTCTCCTCGTCTGTGGACTGCACCCACCCCGTGCCATCGACTAGCTTATACCCTTTTGAACGGGTCATGGTAAAAACTGTTCTGAAGTTGCCCAAGGCTATCGTGGAAGTGAGATTCGTCCACTCGTCAAGCTCCGGATCGAAAACAGCGTATTGTTGCGCCGAATAGGTAGCGCCTTTTTCTCCGCCTAAAAACGTGTTCGCAGTCGCGGGAAAACTGAAGGTTCCGGTGAAATAGACCGGGTCAAAGGTACGTTCTTGGTTTGTGAGCGTATCTATTTTCCGCGATTCTTGTAGCCCGAACGGATCGTAGACCTTTCCTCGTAAGGTCGCCGAGAAAAGCCATATATTGAATGAGCCATTCGCCGATATGGAAGCGTCTTTGGGAGGCAAATCGCCGGTGAACGTTATGCTCTGCATCTTGTCAAAGATGGAAGCGTTGAGGTTTGCGGAGAATTGCGAGGTCGTATTTGTTTCATCCCAATAGTCGCCCCAGGTGATCTTGCGGGCAGGGTCTGCGGCTGTGCTTTTGCTGTCATATTCATCCTTGTAGAGCAAGCCTCGCAAAGAGTATTGCAAGCTCGTGTTCCCCCATGTTGGACTCAGATAAAAAGGCTTGAGGGTTAAGGACGACTCGTAAGTTGATGAGAACCGCGTCTGCTGGTAAGCGCGGAAACGCGCCGCGTCTCTCTCCGCGTCAGTATCAAACTCCGTGGACTCTTCATTCATGTACGTGTAATCTTGCCATGCGCTCGTTTCAGAAAGGCGCATATTCGCGCTATAAAACCCTTGACTCTGACTCAGAGCAAAGCCCACGCTCCCGTCGCCGTGAACGGTTGATAGCGTGGAGGTCTGTTCTGTCCAGTCGATGTCTTCTGGTTTTGTCCATATTGATTTATCAAATTGAGTCTCTGAAGCCGCGGTAGGCGTCCACCGATAATCTATGACGAATCGGTGGTTGCCCATGACCGGCATAGTGAACTTCTGAGTAAGAACCGGTGGAACAAGCGTCTCCGAAGGCAGAGGCGCGGGGTCAGACGTGGTCTCCGCTTCTCCCCACGGAGAGCGGGGCGTCCCTATACCCTCAAGGTAGTCTTTTTCCTCAGTCGTAGGCGCCGTCGTCGATGTGGGAGTCCCGCCTAAGGTGAGTGGCGTTCCAGCGATTGACGTGGAAATTGAAAATACCGTCCACTTTTCAGGGTAAAAAAACTCACGATTGGGCGAAGCGTAATTAACGCCTGATAGCGTCTTTCTGTTAAAGGCGAGGGTACTGCTCAAGCTTGAAAGCGATAGGGTTGAAAGATAGGGCGAGAAAAAAGTCGGCAGTTTTGGATTCACAGACGAGCTCAACGTCCATGAGTACGAACTGATAGAACTAGTAGTTGTCGTCGTATCCTCTTCCTGTGCGGCCCCGCCTTTTAGTATCTTCGACCAGTCCAAAGCTTCAGACCTATTCATGAAGTCGCTCTCGACGTAAGGATCGGAATAGAAAGGAATCGTCCAATTGAGAGAACCGTATCTGCCGGAAAGGGACCCGGTCGTTCTGAATCTATAACGGAAGGGTATTTCCTTGAAGAAGAACCAGTTTTCAGTGTTCCATTCATCTTTGCCGTTCTGGAAGGGGGAGGAGCTAGTCCCGCTCGTATAGATGTTACGGGTATAACCGAGTCCTGTGGAAACGGTGAGCGCTCCGAGGATGCCTTTGCGCGGCATGGAAAACTCGGTTCCGACGTATGCGCCCAAGTTGGAGTACGCGTCGAAGAGCAAGGAGAGGCGGGTTTGTTCCGCGGACGTAGCCTTTTTTTTGCCGGTGCTTCTCAAGAATAAGCCTCTGCGCTCCTTTTCCATATTAGCGCTGTCTCCAAACATACTGGTAAAAGAGCTTTCCGTAGTTGTAACTGCTGATTTTGGTTCGCCCATGAGGTATGTGGTTGTTTGGAAGAAGTTGCCTTCGCGGGATCGTGTCCCGATGACCGGGTGAAACAGGATTTCTTCGGAAGGGAGGTAGAAAAACGGCAGGTAAAGCACGGGAATCTCGCCCACTTTCAGGACTGCGTTTGCTACAGCCCAATCTGATCCTGAGAGTAGCCACATCTTGGATGCATTCAAGGACCAATATGGTTCTTCGGTTTTTGCGTTGGTAACTCTCGACTTGGTAAGAACCGTTGATTTCTCTGTGTCGAGCGATATGACTGTTCCCTCGAATCGGTAGGATACGCCGGAGCTTTCCACGGCTTTTTCGGACTGTCCGTTGACGAAGACGCTAGACCAATTATCTAAATTCACGGTGATGGAGTCTCCGCGGAACGTTTCGGTTGAGCCGCCTTCTATTTTCTCATAAGACACGCCGTTTGACGCGCTTATGAGGTTACGGGTTCTATTGTAGAGTATTTCTCCAGCTGTGATGCGATGGATCGCGTCTCCGTCTTTCACGCTGACGATTACTCCGCCTTTGAGTCGCGCATAGTCTTCGTCAACTACGTCAAGGCTGAAATACTCGGTGCTTTGGGCGGACTCAATCGTAATAACACGTCCACTTGGTTCATTGTTTTCATTGGGTTTAGCAATTTGGTAGTAATCGCGGAGTCTGTTTGCCAGCTCTTCTTTAGCGCCGCCTTCGCTTAACCCCAGGGACTTACACCAATTCGCAAGCTCTTGCAAGGTTGATGTGCGGATGTCCATTTCCTCGACTGTTTCTTTGACAGGCTCGGTATCCGCGTCTTCCGCTGTTTCGGTTTCCTCGGCTGTTTCTTCGGCAGGCTCGGTATCCGCGTCTTCTAGTGTTTGGGCGTCTGTCATAGGAACATCCGTATCGTCAAGCCCCGTTTCTTGACCGTAAATTGGAGAGAATACTAACATGGCGGGAAGAATTAACAGCAAACAGATTTTTCTCATTTTTTCTCTTATAGTTATATATTGATACAACCCGCCCTGTTTGTCAACACGCCCTAAGGGCGTTTAAATACTTCACAACGGGCGTTGTCCGAAAGGGGGGACCCGCGTCCACTGAGTTGACGGTTACGCTTGTTTACAAGCGGAATCTATTTGCTGTCAGAAGAGGACGGCGAAGCTTGTTCAGGCGACTTCACAACGTGGTGTCAGACATCGTTGCCGCAGTCCGTCTTGTAGCAACGAAGCACTCCGCCTACGTCTGATACCAACGCCTATAAGATTAATCACTACGCCTATAAGATTAATCACTACGCCTATAAGATTAATCACTACGCCTATAAGATTAGCCGCTACGCCTATAAGATTAGCCGCTACGCCAATAAGATTAGTCGCTACGCCTATAAGATTAACCGCTACGCCTATAAGATTAATCACTACGCCTATAAGATTAGCCGCTACGCCAATAAGATTAATCGCTACGCCTATAAGATTAATCGCTACGCCTATAAGATTAGCCATTACGCCTATAAGATTAACCGCTACGCTTACGAGATGGAAGGGCGGGGTTTCGGTGCTGTAGTAGACGATGTGGTGTCAGACATCTTTGGCTAGGAGGTGGGGGGTGGCGGAAGCCCCCCGTAGGGGGGCTGGAGACAGGGGGCGCACCACATGGGCGCCTGTTTGCCGACCTCCGTTTAGGGAAAGACGCGCCCCCTCCTAATATTCGGCGGGCGGGGTTACTTTTCGTACAACACCCGTTGCGAAGTCGTCTAACAGGCTGTGCCTGCGTCTAACACCCTTAGGGTGCGGCGCCCCGAAATCGTCCCGTTGAGATTGCCCCTTCAGAAAACTATTTCCTCCCCCCTTTACAAATTATCAAACTATTATTATTATCAAAGGTGTTTATAAAAATTTCCAAAAGAAAATAAATTGGGAGGTCGGTGATGAAAAAAAGAATATTATGGCTATTGTGCGCCATTATGATCGGTGGGACCGCGTTTCCCCAAGCGTCCACGAATCTTGAAACAGGCATTAAGCTTTACGCAGACGGTAAATGGAAAGAGGCGATTTCAGTATTGCGTCAGGTACTAACCATTAACGCCGCGCTTGATCAAAGAGTTGAAGCTGTCTACTGGACCGCGCTCGCGGAAATCGCGGATTCGGACTATATGGGCGCGATAAACGACTTGAACGCTTTAGATCAGATGGAGTGGAATAGTCCTCGAAAGCTGGAAATCCCTTACCATAAAGGGCGTTGTTTCTATTATTTGGAACGATTTGACGAAGCGCTTGTGTTGTTGAAAAATTACGCGGACTCGATACCAGATAACACGGAGGAGGGCATTAGGCAGAAATCCGCGGCGCTCTACTGGACGGGCGAATGTCTTTATTCGCTTGGACATCTCGACAGGGCTCATGATATATTCCTTACCATTACACAGAAATATCCACAGAGCGCTAAATATGAAGCCGCTTTTTATCGCATGGCGATTATCAACCAAAAAAAGATAGAGATTGAACTGCTGGGCATTCTGAAGCGGACGCACGAAGAATCCTTGAAGATAATTGAAGAATATCAATACCGCGAGCGGACCTATGATCAAGCTCTTACCGCGTATCAGAGGCGGATAGCGACTCTGGAGGCGAGTCTTCGCAAGCTTAATCCGGATAAACCGATTGATGCGGAAACAGAATAATGCCTTTGGATCCTGTCTTAACAAAAGCAATACGTCTTCTCAGGCAGAAAAAATTTTGGGAAGTGATTCATCTTCTTGAGCCGAAAATTCCTCTCTACTATAGATCGTTTAATTGTTATTACATCTTGGGACTTGCCTATCTCTACTCGAATAGCTTCGGCGGAGCCCTTGACTATTTCAAATCCGCGCGGGACATCAAAATGCGCGAGCCTAACATTCTTCTTGGATTCGCGGTGCTTCATCTGCGCCGGGGCGAAACCGACCGCGCGGTAGACTTCTATCTCGAAGTACAAGATATAGATGAAAAAAATAGACTCGCAAAGAAAGCTCTTAAAATCATCAGAAAACACGCGCGGACTGATACTATGTCTGAATGGATAGACTCTGGCAGGCTTCCGGAATTGTATCCCTCTCCGCCGCACGTTCCTCTTTCTGTAAAAAGCGTGTTTGTTGCGATAACTTGTTTGTTTGGCGCGGCTGTCGTCATACTTTGTGCGCTTGTCGTGTTAAAAGTCGTTGAACTTCCGTTCAAATTGCCGTTTCAGACTGACCTAGATAGGAACGGGCTTATCAGTAGCGTGCTTGACCAAAGCGACCGCCGAGAGCCGGTGCAAACGGGCGGTGCATATCGGTACATTCTTACAAGGGCGCAGGTGTTGAGTGATTATGAGAAGGCGCGGGCGCTTTTTACCACTTACAACGACGAAAAGGCGAAAATTCTCCTTAATCGTATTCTCGAATCAAACGCGGTTGATTCCATCAAGACAAAGGCGGCTATCTTACTCTCGTATATGGACGTGCCCGGTTTTGACACACTCAAGGATCGTATTCCGTTTAGCGACGTTGTGAAGGATCCGTTTCTCTACCGTGATTGTTATGTAATTTGGCAAGGCATGGCCACAAATCTTATTATTGAAGAAAATAGTACACTTTTTGACTTCCTCGTGGGTTACGATACTCGCAGTAAATTGGAGGGTATTGTTCCTACTCGGTTCAATTTTTCCGTTGCTGTGAATCTCGAAAAACCTCTTGAAATTCTAGGAAGAATCATTCCCGCGGAAAACGGCGAAGGCGTTAGTATTGAAGGAACGGCGGTTCACCAGAGACCGTAAGGTTTATCAACAGATGATCAAAACTAGTCAATAATATGGGATTGTCACGGAAATTGCCTTGGTGTCAGACATGAAGTTGTATGGGTTAAGTTTAGATGTAAAAGGTGTGGCAAGACGCTTTAAACACACGAAGTGTGCGCCATTCACCATTTTATTTAGCGGTTTACAGAATTCAAAAGCATCATGTCAGCCAATACGAGAGCAGACATCGCTTCCACAACCGAAACAGCGCGGGGAACGATACAAACGTCATGGCGACCTTCTATGGATAACTCGCAGGTATTGCCTTTGCGGTCAATGGTTGTCTGTCTTTTGGAAATGGAAGGAACCGGCTTAAACGCCACGCGGAATTCAATCGGCATACCTGTTGAAATGCCGCCTAACATACCGCCCGCGTTGTTCGTTGCGTACACCCTTCGGGCGTTTAAATACTTCTCAATGGTTGTTGTTTGAGAGGTGGAACCGCTGACTCCGTCAGGCGCGGCGGGGCAAGACGCTTTAAAACACCCGAAGGGTGCGCTGTCCCCGACAGGCGGCGGAGCAGGACGCTTTAAAACACCCGAAGGGTGCTCGAATTGGTCGTTGAGCGTGGAACCTACGCCATCGGCTGACGCAAAGCCAGAACCAAATTCAACCGCCTTAGCCGCGCCTATAGAAAGCATGGCTTGGGCAAGAACAGCGTCTAGTTTGTCAAAAACAGGTTCGCCTAAACCCGCCGCTACGCCGCTTATGGAACAAGCGACAACACCTCCAGCGCTATCGCCTTCGGCGCGTAAAGCCTCAAGCTTTCGCCTGATTTTCTCCGCATATTCACGATGTGGCACGCGCAGAGGATTCTCTTTGGCAAAACCCATGTCAAATCCATCGTCTTGCGGTACTTC